>NZ_JAQREK010000093.1:0-444 GCF_028599265.1 Pseudoalteromonas sp. Angola-4
GTCAGTATCTGGATTCCGGTGAGTACTGGTGGAATTCCGGCATGTTTGTGTGGCGGGCTGCGACCCTATTGGACTGCTTATCTCAACTCAAGCCCCAGACCCGTCATCACGTCGACGAGTAGGTCGCGGATCCGTCCCGACTAGCTGAGGTTTACCCGTGCATGGAGAAAGTCTCGGTCGACATCGCGGTCATGGAACCGGCATCTCACGGCGGATGTGGTGTTCATGTTGCAGCTAGTCCGTTGGAGATCCAGTGGTACGACGGCGGCTCTTACGAGGCGCTGGCTCCCCACTTACCTAGTGATGGGATGGGCAACAACGTGAGCGGTTTGACGGTATCGGTTGACTCAGCCGGAAACTTGTTGATCAATGACCGTCCTGACGCTGTCTTAGCCGTCGCAGGCTTGCATGACATGGCCGTCGTGAGCACTGATCGCGCCACCC
>NZ_JAQREK010000094.1:0-443 GCF_028599265.1 Pseudoalteromonas sp. Angola-4
CAATTAAGTTATCAGTTTGGGGTAAATAAACTGTTAAATTTATGGATATTGGGTAAACTTAGTTAGTTTGTATAAAATTAACTCTTAAACCTATGTTTTATTTAATGTCAGTGAGTACGTCAGCTATGGATGGAACGTTATTGAGCTACAGCAATTTAGCTATTTTTTTAAGTGGTGCACTTTTAATGGCAATGGTTGCCACGCTATTAACCGTTAAAAGTAACGTAATGAGACTCAGCTTTTTATGTACTGGGCTCATTGGCTTAGCTATGGTCAGTAGTGCAATACCTTGGCTCGCTATTTTACTAGCGCTAGGTTTTGGTTTTAATTTATATCAAGCGAAGTTACAAAAGCAAAAAAAACCATTTCTTATCAGTGCCTGTGCAAGCGCATTACTTGCTTTATTGTTAATAGGGTATCTCTTTTTTACGCTGCATTTAGCG
>NZ_JAQREK010000095.1:0-442 GCF_028599265.1 Pseudoalteromonas sp. Angola-4
GTCTAGCACTTCGGGGCTGTCGGTAAGTACGCGCATGGGGGAGGTAGAAACCATTGAGTTTAATCAAGACGGTGGTTTAGGTATTAGCGTGTATGTTGGCAATAACAAAGGCTCGGCATCAACGGCTGATTTAAATCCTAAAACATTACGTGCTGTGGTCGAAAAAGCCATCGATATTGCTAAATTCACTTCAGACGATCCATGTAATGGCATTGCTGATAAAGAACTGCTTGAGTTTGCCCCTAAAGATTTAGACTTGTTTCATCCTTGGGATGTAAGCCCAGAGCAAGGGATTGATTTGTGTCATGCAGCAGAGCAAGCCGCATTAAACGCGGATGAGCGAATTGTGAATTCAGATGGCGCTAGCTTTTCATCGCATCAAGGGTTGCGAGTATATGGTCACAGCCATGGTTTAATTGCCGGCTTCCCTCGAACCCGTCAC
>NZ_JAQREK010000096.1:0-440 GCF_028599265.1 Pseudoalteromonas sp. Angola-4
AAGTTGAAACCACGGCACTTGTACAAAACGGCGAATACGTCACCGATCCGATTGATGCAAGCGCATTAAACGACGGCACACTCACCGCTACCGCCAGCGTATCCGATGTGGCAGGTAACCCTGTAAATGCGCAAGATAGCGTAGAACTTGATAACACCGCAGCGATCACAACCAGTATTGATAAAACCACCGACGGCGTGATTAATGGTAACGGTGAAAGCGCCGCCATGGTCGTGCGTGGGACGGTGAGCGATGTGGAAGACGGTCAAACCGTGACGGTGATCATCAGCGATGGCACAAACCAAGTTGAAACCACGGCGCTTGTACAAAACGGCGAATACGTTACCGATCCGATTGATGCCAGCGCATTAAACGACGGGACACTTACCGCCACAGCTAGCGTGTCTGATGTGGCTGGCAATCCAATTTCAGCACAAGAT
>NZ_JAQREK010000097.1:0-440 GCF_028599265.1 Pseudoalteromonas sp. Angola-4
TCATTGTGCACCTCGCAGTCTAATTTCGCCGACGATATAATCACCATCATTATTTCACGACCCCTGCTCAACAGTCACACCTTGCTGCTCAAGAATGGCTTTAACCTTACCAAAGGTTTGAAAGTCTTTTGCACGAGCACGAATACGTAATTCATTACGGCGCTTATCAAAACGTAAGGTTTGCGGTGTAAATTCGCTCACTTGTGAAAATACACTCACCAGCTTGCTGGTTAAATCTAAAAAGCCAGCATCGCTCGTACCTTGCACTTTATCCAGTGCTCCCTGTATTTGATTTTTAATTAAGTGAGGGCGCACCCGCGTGCCTGGAAAGGCTTTTTGAAATCGCTCTACTACTTGTGATTTAGCTACCTCAAGCTGCGAATTAAGCTGATGTAATTCAACCGCTTTAATAGCCACACTCGATAGCAAAGCAATAACAC
>NZ_JAQREK010000098.1:0-439 GCF_028599265.1 Pseudoalteromonas sp. Angola-4
CTCTAGCATGTCCCGAAGGGTCAATTTACTAACTACTTCAGCCAGTGTCATTGGCGGATTATCGGCATCGCCTGTTAACATGTCTGTTATCCAGCGATACAGCTCGGACACATTTTTCATCCGCATTTCAGCGGCTTTGGCACTAGGCGATGATTCATACAAGTAAGCTTCGTAATTAATATTACGTACTAAATCCTTCACCGCCTCCAGTGTATCACTGCGCACTGCGTTATCTGAAAGCTCAACCACCCAACGGGCAAACCCAGCTAGTGCATTTAAACCACGTCCTTTTAGTCTGTATCCTAAGTCGTTATCAAAGCAGGTCGCAAATAAGCGTTGGTGTTTTTCATTAGCTAAGGTGCCAAGCTTTTCAAGCGTGACTGTACCAATTTCACGACGTGGGGTATTCACAATTCTTAAAAAAGCATTGTCATCATCT
>NZ_JAQREK010000099.1:0-439 GCF_028599265.1 Pseudoalteromonas sp. Angola-4
TCCCAAATATGTCCTTTAGGAAGTCCTACAACTAAGTCTGTTCCTTCGGATTGATAATGTAACGCTTTATAATTTTTTTCTTGCCTCAATTTAGCATGTACACTTACGTTTTCTATATGTTTTTTCCAATTTTCAATAGGATCGTTCCCATAAATTCTTACGATATCAAACACTTCATCAATAAACTTTTCTAATGCAATTTCTTCATCTAAATCTGGATAAACACGTCTAGCCCAATCTTTAGAAGGAAAAGCAGCAACAACCCATGGAAATCGATTCTTCTGACTTCCTTCCATATATCCTTTGAATGCTTGACTATAACTTATTTGATTGGCTTTGAGTTTTTCAGGGTCTATACCATTTAGCAAGTTTGGATCACCACTAAGTAAAGCTAAATTTGCAGCGCCACGATTAGCATAATCCATTCGTTCATCTACTT
>NZ_JAQREK010000100.1:0-438 GCF_028599265.1 Pseudoalteromonas sp. Angola-4
TTACACAACCAGCGAAGCAAAGTTGTGGCAAGGTAAAGTCAGTGAAGGTGCAATTGAACAGTTTGCTATTGCTCCGCGTTCAAATGCCGCGCTGATTTTGGCTGATAACAAGCTAACGGTATTAGAAATTCATAACGAACACCCAGAAGTAACGTGGTCAGCGCTTTGGCAAGAAGTATGGTACGAGGGTTACCCTGAGCCGGGTTATATTTGGCAATCAACGTCTGCAAGTGATGATTTTGAATCTAAGTTCTCACTGGTACCAATTTCATTTGGTACTTTAAAGGCTGCTATGTATGCAATGTTATTTGCTGTGCCTATTGCTATTTCAGCCGCTATTTACACCGCTTACTTTATGTCGAGCGAATTACGTCGCGCAGTTAAGCCGACCGTTGAAATAATGGAAGCTTTGCCAACGGTAATACTCGGCTTTTTAGC
>NZ_JAQREK010000101.1:0-438 GCF_028599265.1 Pseudoalteromonas sp. Angola-4
ATATTAAAGGCACTATTTTGAGCTTTAATAAAGCCGCAGAAACAATTTTTGGCTGGCAAGATAATGAGATCATTGGCCAGAATGTAAAAATATTAATGGCTGATGATATTGCTAATCAACACGATGCTTTTTTAAAAAATACAACAAACCATGAGGTAAAACGTGTTATTGGTGTTAATCGCGATGTGTGGGCAAAACATAAAAATGGTCATCAATTTCCAATTCGCTTGGGGATTGGTGAAGTAAAGCAATTACAAACTGAAACATTGTTTGTGGGCTTTATTACCGATTTAACTGAGCAAAGAGCGTTACAACAAAGCGTAATTGAAAAAGAACGACAATATCGTACCTTAATGAACAATATGCCCGGCGTTGTATTTCGCTGCTTGTTAGATGAACACTGGAGTATGTTGTTTATCAGCCCTAGCGTCTATGAAC
>NZ_JAQREK010000102.1:0-438 GCF_028599265.1 Pseudoalteromonas sp. Angola-4
ATCCGTATGTTTTTATTATATTGATCATTAATAGGTCTAAATTGTAAGTAATGCTCTAGCCCTTGATTGTTTACAATATCTGTAATGCTGATCACGCCGCTGGGAATGTCATTTGTATCGGTTACTAACAAATGCCTTACACCCTGCTTCTTAAACACCATGGCTGTCTCGGTTAATAATTGTTGGCTGGGCACACTTAGTACAGGGCTCGACATAACGCTTTCAATCGCTAACTGCCTAAGTGAGCGATTAGAAAAGTTAAGTGTTAAACAATCGGTTTCAGTCCATACGCCTATTATTTGTTGCTGTTGTTTTACAAAAATAGCGCTAACATTGTGCGCTCGCATTAGTTTCACCGCTTCAATTAAAGGGGTATCCTTAGCGCAGGCGATCACCTTATTGGTAAAAACATCGCATACTTTTTGATAGCGGCTAGTG
>NZ_JAQREK010000011.1:0-149647 GCF_028599265.1 Pseudoalteromonas sp. Angola-4
CGCCAGTAAGACCTTTACCAGCTTGCAGTTCAGCTAATGCTTTGTTGAAGTCGAAAGATTGAGTCATGTGTCACTCCTGTTTTCTTAATAATACTGAAATGACACAGATTTCTAAACACTACCAAGCCATAAGACCGCTTTCTCGGCTGAAAAGCCATTTTTAGCTTTTAGCTCTTCTTTGTATTTTTTCATTTCTAAAGCGAAGTATTTATTTGCTTCAATTTGATTCCCTATTTTGTCGAATGAATGTTTTATGATCCTGAAGGTTTCTCTGTTTGTATTTTTGTAATTTATTTCTGCATTTAAAAAGTTAGGTGATTCCTTCAAATTTGTATGCTCAAAATCTAACCCACTATAAAACTTAGCTTTTCTAAAGTTTGTAAAATTAAGAAACGTAACATATTCAAATTCGATTTTTTCTAGGCTTGTACTACCAACACAACCAAACTCACATTTTTCAAAGCCTGAAAAATCATCAAAAATACTTCGATTCATTTTGAACTGGTTAAATTTGGTTTTGTAAGCATCGAATAATGACTTGAAGTTAACATTAGATATCAGTGTATATTTGATATCACACTCTTTAAGTTCAACTTTGCCTTCAAATTCCATATTTTGGATTTTTAAAACTTCTATTTCACTTTTGTTAAGTAATAAGCGTTCTTTGAATTCACAGTTCTCTATGTGTAAGTTACATATTTTTTGGATAAATCCTTCGGAATTAAAAAAGATGCTTTTCAGGTAGGTTCCTCTATGAAAAATTACCTGACACTTAAAAGTGCAATCATTAAATAAATAACTCTCTATTTCTAGTTTATCAATTGCGCTTTCAGGAGACGCACTTGTGACAGCTCCTTGAAAGACACAATTTTGAAAAATTGTTCGCTCAGTAACATCTTCTATCATTAGAAAAGAGTGTATAGACCAATCATTCAGAAATATGCAATCTTGGAAAAAGAGCTGAACATTAGGCAAATTTATACTGCCAAAGTATATAGTGGAATCATCAAAGTGGATCCCTTTAAATTGCTTTAGAAGCTTAAAGAAATCAAATTCGTCTCTTGGATCCCTTTCTGGAAATTTTATCTGCCGAAGATGAATTATTTTTTGCTTTTTAGTGGGTAGGTTCTCTTGTGCATATTTACCAGAAGCAATTTCTTTTTTCGGCTCTTCAGATGAATTTTTTAATACGTTTTTTCGTATGTGGTATTCAAGATCATCATAAAACTCTTTAAGTTTTCCATTCATTTTATCTGTTTGATAATCACTTTTATTGCAATGAAGGGCACATTCCCCATTGAACATTGCTGGGATGTTACAATTATTTTGAATACAAATATCTGACACTATTATTTCCTTATAAATTACAAATACCTTTAACTTATTCTAAATTAATTATGCGATTTATGATATTTACTAATACGCACGGATTTTATAAAATATTGTATCTATAATAATTAATTACCACCACCTAAGCCCCACACTGCCTAACTCCAGTTCCCGCATGTTTAAGCGCTACAATCTGACCTTTACCGTTATGCGCCATAGCGAGCATATCGCCCGTATTTAGACCACTTTCTACCGCATGCTTACCCTTTAAATCACTGAGCAGTGACTGCTTAATTTGTACCAGTACCTCGTCATTACAGCTGGCTATGTACCAGTCGTTATCAACCTTTACGAGCGTGCCGTATTCTATGTGGCGTTGTTGGTGTAAGCGCAAACTATTAGCGTGTTGAGTATCGAGTGCGTGTTTTTGCTCGGTAATGGCGCTTGTGTAACTGCCCGATGGGTTTATTTCGTGGGTTTTAATAATTGAGTAGTTGTGAATGTCGATGGTATTAAGCACCGTTTTAGGTGCGTAGTTAATGCCATTGCTGTTATCAAATACAATAAATGCGAATACGCCCAGTGCGCAGGCAAGGCTGGTTAACTGTAGCGTAAAACTAAGCCTTGAGGGCTTTTTATGGCTGGCATTATTAAGTAACGCTTTTTTTTGGGAAGCGCTGAGTGTAGTGCGTGCTTTTCGCTCTTTGTAGTGTTGAGTGAGCTTTTGATCAAACTGCTCATCAGGCTTGTTCATTGTTTGCTCCTAATAAACGTTTAAGGTTTTGCTTGGCATAGCGCAGCCTTGTTTTTACGCTCTCATGGTTGCTTTGCGTTATAAGCTCTATGTCGGCAAGGCTAAAGCCTTCTTGTTGTAAGGTAATGGCTTCGCGTTGCACAAAGCTCAGTTGCTTGAGTGCGCTATCGAACGCTTGGTAATTTATATTGCTAATACTATTGTTATTACCTTGCTCATTTTGCTGCGCGGGTAGGTGGGTGTTTTCGTCAAGCTCTACAAAGCGCTGCTGTTTGCGGTATTCGTCTACTAATGTGTTGCGCGCGAGTTTAAATAACCACGCTTTTGGCGTGGTTTGCGCTTGGTAAAGGTGGCGTTTTTCGATTACTTTTAGCCAGGTTTGTTGGCTTACGTCGTATGCTAAATGCGTATTAGATTGCGTCACTAGGTAGTGATATAAATCGTTACTGTATAGGGAAATAAGCTGCTCTAAGTAGCGGTTGTCGCCACTTTTTGCGTAACTTGCCATGCAATCCTTGCTTGGCGTTTCAAATAACCATGACTTAATACTGAGTAGCATAGGCGTTTAGTCCGTTAAATAGAGTTATCTAATTTAAAATCGAGCTGTACGGTTTGATCTGTTTGTAATTGTGCCACACCTTCTATTACTTTGGGGCGATATTTCCAGCGTTTTATGGCTCTTATTGCTTCGCGGTCAAAGGTACGTTTGGGCTCGGCGTTTATTACCACTGGGTTTATTACTTCGCCGGTGGGCGAAATGCTAAAGCTCAGCTGTACCCAGCCTTCTATGCCATTGCGCGCAGCAGGTGTTGGGTATTTTGGATTTATGCGCACTATAGGTGTTGCATCGCCTGTTGGGCGGTTCATCGTGCTATTTATATCATCTCCAAAATCATCAATAGTGATTGGTGTTAATTCGTTAATCGCTATTACAGGGTCGTTTGAGGTATCGACTGGTGGCGCTTTAGGCGGCGTTTTTGGCACAGGCGGTGGTGGCTGTATTTTTTGTATATGCCTTACTTGTGAATCCTCTGGTGCCTGAAAAATCTCTACAATAATATCCTCGCCGAGTTTTATAGGTGCGCGCTGCTCGCCACTAATGAGGTATTGCATAAATGCAAAGGCGGCAAAGGTCATTACTGCGCCGCCAATAACGGCGGTTGATGTTTTAATAAATGCTGAATTATTGGGTACTTCAAGTGTGTGCATAAGCCGCTCCGAGTAAACTTAGTTGGGTTGTTTAAAAGCTATAACGGGGGGCAAATCAAAAAGGGGTTAAATAATTTTATAAAAATTGCGGGGTTTAGTTACAATAGCGTTCGCTATATTTTTACTTATTAAATTTTTAGGCTGTTATGCAACTCATACAAATAGATAAAGCACGTTACCGCAAACATTTAAATAGGGTAATTGCTGGGTGTGCGGCGGGTTTAGCTGTTGGCAGCTTAGCTATATCGCAAACGTTAATTGCGTTGTTTCCTGATGAAAGCGGGAGCCATTTTCATTGGAATTTAACCGGTGTTGTTATAACAAGTTTAGCCATTGGCTGGCTGTTAAATAAATACCGTACCCATAGTTTTATGACTGAAGTGGTATATGTGTGGGAGCTTAAACAAGCGCTTAATAAAATAACCCGCAAAATGCCAAAGCTAAAAGCGGCAGGGCGCGAGGGTAATGCCGATGCATTATTAGCGATTCATTATAGTTATGCTGGCTCACGGCTTTTATGGCAGCTTGACGATAACACCATTACTATGGACGAGTTAGCTATAAAACAAGCCGAGCTTGATAGTGTGGCGGCCAAGTATAACCTGACTTTAAATGCCGATGACTATAACGAGGCTATATTAAAACAGTTTTAAAGCCTAGGTGGTTAAATTAGCTAAAGGAGCCCTAATGAAAAAAGTACTGATAGTATGTTTAGGTAATATTTGCCGCTCGCCCACAGCAGAGGCAGTGTTAAAAGCGCGTGCTAAAAAATTAGGTGTTGAGGTTAAGGTAGACTCGGCAGGGACTATTGGCTACCACGAAGGTAAAACGCCAGATAGCCGCTCAATGGCTGCAGGCGAAAAACGCGGTTATAGCTTTAAAGGTATATTTTCGCGCCCAGTTCGCAGCAGCGATTTTACTGAGTTTGATTTAATTTTAGCGGCAGACACACAAAACTTAGCTGACTTAAAAGCGCAATGCCCCACCCATTTACATTACAAGCTGGCATTGTTTTTAGAATACGGCGAGCAAAGCCAAAGCGCCATACCCGACCCATACTACGGCGGCGATGATGGCTTTGAAAATGTGCTCGATTTAATTGAAGCCGCAAGCGATAAAATACTCGCAAAGCTTTGAATAAAACTACCTGAACAAAAAGACGCTATAATACCTTGCGTGTTATCTGGCTATTTTAAAGTCGAGCTGTACTTGCGTACTTGCAACAACGGGTTGGCCGTTTTCAAATTTTGGTGCATAACGCCACTTTTTAAGTGCCGTAAGTGCCGACCTTTCAAACTCTTTCCCCCCTTGTGAGCTAACTACCTCTGGGTTTTTAACAAAGCCTGCGGTATCTACGTCAAATTCAACAACGACAATACCATCTCGCATTTGGCGTGCTTTGTTTTGTGGGTACTCAGGGTTTTTGCGGTATATAGGTGTTTGCTCTTGTGTTTTTTTCCACGGCACCATTTTAGCAATTGCTAAACAATGCTTAGTGGCTTGTTCGCTTTGGCCTGTTTTTTCGTAAAGGTTAACAAGCTTTGAGTGCGCAGTAAGCTCAGCGCTGTGATCAAAGCTTAAGTTGTTATCAAATACCGATACAACATGGTTTAGTCGTTCAATGGCTTCATTGTATTTTTTCTTACCTTGAGCAAACGACGCCATTAAAAAGTCGGCTTTAATGCGCTCTACGGTGTTGTCGTCTAGGTTATTACGGTAGTAGTCATCGGCTTGGTTAAGCAGCGTTTTAGCTTTATGGTATTTTTTATGAGCAAATTTTTTGGCTAACAGCGAGGCTGCTTCAAACTGCATGTCGGCAACGAATTTAGGGTTGTTTTGTGTTTTAGCTATTTCAATTATACGGTCGTAATCGTTATCGGCTTGATAGGCCGAGCTGGTGTTTTCCGCTTTGCCTATTAGGGCGTCGATTGTTTCTATTGCATTTTTACCGTGGTTATTTGCCAGTATTGTATAGGCTTGCGAGTAAAGTTCGAAGCGTTGCTCTGATACATTTTTTTTGTCGTTGATAGAGCGCGGCGCTGTAATTGCTTTGGCGTAATTAATAGCAAGGCTTGCGGTGTTATCACTTTTATCACCATAAAGCGCAAGGCCTGTAGTATAGGCATGTTTAGCCGCTTGCTCTATGTTTTCGTCTTTTTTAACAGCCGTTAAATAACTTTGGTATGCATCAGAAAAGGCGGCTTTATCATCGCTTACTTGGCTTGCATTGGCCTGGCTTGCAAAAGGCGTAAAGGTTAATCCGATAACTAAGGCGAGGTGTTGTGCTTTCATAATAATCCCTATTAGTGTTCAATCTAGAAACAAAATACCACAAGTGATAATGGTTTTCATTATCTTTTGAGTGGGCGCTTGCTTATAAAACTAACTAATTACCTAATACCCATGTGCACTAAGCTGTAACTAATTTTCGTCATTAAACTGTGCTAAAAGTGCCTGCTGAGGTAACTAGGTAACACCGTTTTAGCTTTTTATAGGTGCGGTGTATTAACTTAATGTATAAGCAGCGTGGTAAAAGTAATAAAATTAAAATAGCAAATGCGTTCAAGTTTGTCATTGTTTTGGGGAAATAGCCCTAGGTAGTGGGAGTTTATTGCATATTAAGATTGAAAATAGCCTGTGTAATCGCCATATATTTGCCATAAACCTAGTGTACTACGATCTAACTTTAAACATTTGTGATATTATCACCTTATGGTGTCGTAGTTATTTAATTATTTGGATTTGTCGTGGCGCAAGTAAGAGCAAGAGCCCAGCTTAATGTTGGCAAAAATAGTGATATTCCCGCAGAAATAGTGTCTTTTAGTGGCTTAAAAGACGGCCAGGAACACGTTGCGTTTGTATTTAACAATGCTGATGTAAATCAAAATGTGCCGCTTATTCGCATGCACTCTGAGTGTTTAACCGGTGATGTGTTTCATTCATCGCGCTGCGATTGTGGCGAGCAGTTAAATGAGTGTATTGAAATGATGCACGAGCAAGGCGGGGTGTTATTGTATTTACGCCAAGAGGGCCGAGGTATTGGTTTATATAATAAAATTGATGCTTACGTGCTGCAATCTCAAGGTATGAACACTTACGAGGCTAATAATCACTTAGGTTTTGCTGACGACTTACGTGATTTTTCGGACGCGGTATTAATGCTCAACGCACTTAATTTAAGCCACGTTAAATTAATGACCAATAACCCTAAAAAGCTTAATGCATTAAAAGATGCCGGCATTGAAGTAGACACCGTTATTGGTACCCACGCGCACATTAAAGCAGGCCTTACAGGTAACAAAGCTTACCTAGAAACCAAAATAAAACACGGCGCACATATGTTAGATATTAAAAAAATTAAAAAACCTTAACTATTTAATCATGTAGTGTCTGTTAATCCCCCCTCACGCCAAGTTATACTTGGCGTGTTTTGTTTAATTTAAGAGCCAGTATGTCTAACGAATTACGAATTTTTAAAGCCGATGCCGGGCTAAAGTGGTTTAAAGCCGGTTGGCATATTTTTAAAACCCAGCCATTTACCTTTGTAGTTATGCACTTATTAATAGGCATAGTGGGCATACTGTCGTTATTTTTACCTTTGCTGCAAGTTGTTGCGGCACTTGCTACGCCTTTTTTAACCGCCGGCTTTTATCAGGCGGTGCTTAGCAAGCAGCAGGGCGGTAAAATTATGCTCGCCGACATACTCAAACCCTTTAGCGCAAAAGGTAACCGTTTAGGGCTACTACGTTTAGCGCTTTACCAAATGGGGGCGGGTATTTTAATGGCCTTATTAGCTAATGGCTTATTTGCCGATGCGGTGGCTATTATGAGCCAAGAGGGTCTTGATCCTAACATTGCGCTTGAGCAAACTTTAAATAGTATTTCGGGCGCCAGTGTGGTGCTATTTTTAGTGGCAATGGCGGTGTATTTAATGGCGTTTGCTTACGCGGTACCGCTTATTTATTTTAGTAAAGAAAAACGCATTTTAACGGCGCTTAAAAATTCGCTATTGGTTTTTTATCATAACCTGTTCGCATTGAGTGTTTTTGGCATTATTTGTGTGTTATTTATGGCGCTTTCTATGTTCTTATCGTTCTTACCGCTGTTGATTTTAATGCCAATTTGCTACATTAGTTTCTTTGTATCTTATCAGGCTATTTTTATGCCGGTTGTACCGCCAAGTGACGATAGCAATGTTAAACCACTTAGCAGTGAACAAAGCGGGCGCTTTGACGCTTAATGGATGATAAGTTAAAACAAAAGCTTAAAAACTATGTACTGTGGTTACTTGGGCGCCAAGAGTATTCGCGCCGTGAGTTAACCTTTAAGCTTCAGCAAAAAGAAGCCAGCGACGAGTTTATAGAAACCCTGCTTAATTGGTGCGAAGAGCACAATTTTATTAACGAGCAACGCTATTGCGAAGGGTTTGTCAGAAAACACATTTTTAAAGGCCATGGCTTAAAGCGCATTCAAAGCGAAGCCATAGGCAAAGGGATTGACCGTTCACTACTTGAAAGAGTGGTTGAAGAGCTTGAAATAGACTGGTTTGAGCTTGCGCAGGAAGCGTACAACAAAAAGTATTCAACTACACCGGCCAACCTCGAGTACAAAGATAAAGCTAAGCGCGTGCGCTACTTAATGTACCGAGGATTTAGCTACGAACAAATTGATTTTGCAATGCAAGCACAGTAAATACAGGTGAGATTTTCACATGCAGCACATGACTACGGCACAACTTAGGCAACAGTTTTTAGACTTTTTTGCCAGCAAACAGCACCAAATTGTCCAATCGGCTTCACTTATTCCGGGTAACGATGCCACGTTGTTATTTAACAATGCCGGTATGGTTCCTTTTAAGGATGTGTTTTTAGGCGCCGAAACTCGCCCTTACACGCGTGCTACAAGTGCACAGCGTTGTGTGCGTGCTGGTGGTAAACATAACGATTTAGAAAACGTAGGTTACACAGCGCGTCACCATACATTTTTTGAAATGCTAGGTAACTTTAGTTTTGGCGATTACTTTAAACAAGACGCTATTAAGTTTGCGTGGGAGTTTTTAACTGAGGTTGTTAAATTACCACAAGAAAAACTACTTGTTACTATTTACCACGACGATGAAGATGCATTTGGCTTTTGGCACAATGATATTGGCCTAAGCGAAGATCGTATTATTCGTATTGCTACCTCAGATAACTTTTGGTCAATGGGCGATACTGGCCCGTGTGGCCCGTGTTCTGAAATATTTTACGATCACGGTGAGCACATTTGGGGTGGTCCTCCGGGCTCGCCTGAAGAAGATGGCGACCGCTTTATCGAAATTTGGAACCTTGTATTTATGCAGTACAACCGTCAAAGCGACGGTACTATGGAGCCGCTGCCTAAACAATCTGTTGATACAGGTATGGGCCTTGAGCGTATTGCTGCTATTTTACAAGGCGTGCATTCAAACTACGAAATCGACTTGTTCCAAGGCTTAATTGCAGCTGCGGCAAGTGTAACTAACGCACAAGATTTAAACGATAAGTCGCTACGCGTTGTGGCGGATCATATTCGTTCGTGTGCGTTTTTAATTTCTGATGGTGTTATGCCGTCAAACGAAGGCCGTGGTTATGTATTGCGTCGTATTATTCGTCGTGCAGTACGCCATGGTAACAAGCTTGGTGCACAAGGTGCGTTTTTCTATAAACTGGTTGCAGCGCTTATTGAACAAATGGGCCAAGCCTACCCAGAGCTTGCAAAGCAGCAAGAAATTATCGAAAAAGTACTGCGCATTGAAGAAGAACAATTTGGTAAAACCCTTGAGCGTGGCTTAGCTATTTTAGAAGAGAGTCTAAGCGAGCTTAAAGGCGATGTTATTCCTGGTGACTTAGTATTTAAATTATACGACACCTATGGTTTCCCCGCTGATTTAACGGCCGATGTAGCCCGTGAACGCCAAATGAC
Organism: Pseudoalteromonas sp. Angola-4; assembly: GCF_028599265.1. Classification (NCBI taxonomy): domain Bacteria; kingdom Pseudomonadati; phylum Pseudomonadota; class Gammaproteobacteria; order Alteromonadales; family Pseudoalteromonadaceae; genus Pseudoalteromonas; species Pseudoalteromonas sp. Angola-4. Next base: position 9,236 of record NZ_JAQREK010000011.1, read on the forward strand.
AATAGACCATACAGGCTTTGAAGAGTGCATGGCTGTACAGCGTAAAACAGCGCAGCAAGCGGGTAAATTTGGTGCCGACTACAACGAGCAATTAAAGTCAGAAAAACACACTGAGTTTAAAGGCTACGACAGCACACATCACAGCGCTACAGTAGTAGAAGTGTTTGCAAATGGTGAGTCGGTTTCTATTTTAGAAGACGGCCAACAAGGCATTGTGGTACTTAACCATACGCCATTTTATGCAGAATCTGGTGGCCAAACAGGCGATACCGGTACCATTACTGTTGCAGGTGGCGAGTTTACAGTGACTAACACTACTAAGCTGGGTAATGCGTTTGCGCACCACGGTAGCGTACAAGGGCGCATTGCGGTTAACGATAAAGTAGATGCAACTATTGATGATGAACGCCGTGAACGCATTAAGAAAAATCACACAGCTACGCATATTTTACACGAAGCACTGCGCCAATTATTAGGTGAACACGTAAGCCAAAAAGGCTCGCTGGTTGAGCCTGAACGTTTACGTTTTGACTTCTCGCACTTTGAAGCGGTTACTAAAGACGAGCTACGTGAAATTGAGCGTGTAGTTAACGATGAAATTCGTCGTAACTTTGCCCTAAACACTGAGCTTATGGCGATTGATGACGCTAAAGCAAAAGGGGCAATGGCGCTGTTTGGCGAAAAGTACGACGATGAAGTACGCGTAGTAACCATTGGCGATTACTCAATTGAACTGTGTGGCGGTACGCACGTAGAGCGCGCGGGTGATATTGGTTTATTTAAAATTGTATCTGAAAGCGGTATTGCTGCAGGCGTACGCCGTATTGAAGCAGTAACAGGCGCAGATGCAGTGGCGTATGTAAGCGAGCAAGAAAAACAGCTAAACGATGTAGCAGCGCTTGTAAAAGGTGATAGCGCATCGGTACTTGAAAAAGTAACTGCGCTTCTTGAAAAGTCTAAAGGCCTTGAAAAGCAAATAGCACAGCTTAACGACAAGCTAGCCAGTGCAGCGGGTGCATCTTTACTTGATTCGATTGTTGAAATTAATGGCGTTAAGCTACTAGTGGCAAACGTTGAAGGTACTGAATCTAAAGCGCTTCGTGGCATGGTTGACGATCTTAAAAACAAGATTGGCTCAGGTGTTATTGCACTGGGTGTTGCCAGCGGCGAAAAAGTAAGCCTAATTGCTGGTGTAACGAAAGATTTAACCGGTAAAGTTAAAGCCGGTGAGCTTGTAAACCACATGGCAGGCCAAGTAGGCGGTAAAGGGGGCGGTCGTCCTGATATGGCACAAGCGGGTGGTTCACAGCCTGAAAACCTAAACGCCGCGCTTGAAAGCGTGACAGCCTGGGTAAGTGAGAAAGTTTAAGCTTACGTGGCACTTATTGTCCAAAAGTTTGGCGGCACTTCGGTTGGCTCTATTGAGCGAATAGAAGCGGTCGCCGACCTTGTTGTTAAAACTAAGCAGCAAGGTCATCAAGTGGTTGTGGTTCTTTCGGCCATGTCGGGAGAAACCAACCGCTTAATTAACCTCGCCAAGCAAATAGATACTCGCCCGAGTAGCCGAGAATTAGACGTACTTATTAGCACTGGAGAACAGGTTTCTGTTTCGCTCCTTGCTATGGCTATTATAAAACGTGGCCATTCGGCTGTAAGCCTACTAGCCGATCAGGTTAATATTCAAACCGATAACATGTTTGGTAAAGCCCGTATTGAAGAGGTTGCTGCGACGCGTTTAAAGCATGAGCTTGAGCATAATCGGATTGCGATTATTGCCGGTTTTCAGGGGCGCGATGTAGAGGGTAATATTACAACCCTTGGGCGCGGCGGCACCGATACCTCTGCGGTGGAAATAGCCGCGGCAATAAAAGCCGATGAATGTCAGATCTATACCGACGTTGATGGCGTATACACTACTGATCCTCGTGTAGAACCAAACGCACAGCGAATGCGCCATGTAACGTTTGCCGAAATGCTAGAGCTGGCAAGTTTAGGCGCAAAAGTATTGCATATTCGTGCTGTTGAGTCGGCTGGTAATCATAAAATGCCGCTAAGGGTGCTTTCGAGTTTTGAGCCCGATGAAGGAACGCTAATAAGTTTTGAGGAGAGCGATATGCCAACTAAGGTTGTGTCGGGGATTGCGTTTAATCGTGACGAATGCTTGATAAAGGTACATGGCGTACCATACTGTGTTCATTCTCTTACAAAAATTTTGAAACTTTTTGCAGAAAATGGCATCGAAATAGATATGATTAGTCAAGTTAATCATAACTTTGAAAAAATAGACTATGCTTTTACTGTGCATTCAAATGACTATTTGCAAGCACACGATTTACTAACTCAACAACAGGTAAATCTGCAGGCTGATAGCATTTCTAGTGATACAACAGTTGCAAAAGTGTCGGCTGTTGGCATAGGAATGAAGTCTCACAGTGGTGTAGCGCATCAATTTTTTGATGCATTGGCGCAAGAAGGCATACACATAGTTTTAGTATCGACGTCTGAAATCAAGGTATCGGTTTTAATTGACGAGAAGTATTTAGAACTAGCAGTAAGAGCGTTACACTCAGAATTTTTAACAGAAAATGGATAGTTTGGGAGTTTTTACTTACTTTTCAATCAATTTTTCATTAAAATGGTCAAGCGGAATCTTATAATTTATTGGAACATGGGAGCAAGAGAATGCTAATACTAACTCGTAGAGTAGGTGAAACCCTAATGATTGGTGACGAAGTAACTGTTACTGTATTAGGTGTTAAAGGAAATCAAGTTCGAATTGGTGTTAACGCACCTAAAGACGTTTCAGTGCATCGTGAAGAGATTTACATGCGTATACAAGCTGAAAAGTCTAACCCTAATCCGGGCAATGCTTAATCAACAGTTATACTTAGCTGAGTAATGCACTTAGCTATACCAAAAGCCACTCACTGAGTGGCTTTTTTGTTTATAAAATCGCGCATTTCATCGGTTAATACACTGCTAGAAATATATTGCATACCTTTATTATGGTGCACTAAGTAGCCGTGGTTGGTTTTAATAATATGGGTTATTTCTGCCCACTTAAATGTATGGCTTTTATAGTGGTTTTCGGTGCTAATAGCGTCATCGGTAAACGAAAGAGTAACCGTTGAACCCGAAGCACGACTAAACATTTGGCGCGTAACCCACCAAGGCCTGCGGTAATAAAAGGCAACGCATTCTAATACACCCAGCATTATTAAAAATGTACCTAGGTAATGATCGTCCATGGCGTAAATACTAATTAAACCTAAGCACACCAGTAATGCCAGCAAAAAATACTTTGGCTTGGCTGCTTTACTATAAGAGTGGGACTCGTCAAAGCATTCGTAGTAGTAGGGTTTATCGAGTGTGTATGTGGTGGTCAGTGCCATAATTGCTAATAAGTAATAGTTTTCGCTATTTTAACAAGCTAGCGTAAAAATCACACCCGTTAATGTAGGCTATGCATTATAAGAGTTAGAAGCCGCTTTTTGTTAGCGCACAAAAAAACGGCTTATTAAAAGCCGTTTTTTACGTTTCCAAACAGATTAACAGTTAGTTTCTTCTGCGTTAACGCCTTCTTTTACATTTTCACATGCATCTTCAACAGAGTTTTGCACGTCAGTTACTGCTTCATCAATACGCTCACCGGCTTCTTCTGCGTGGTTGTCTTCACAACCCATCATAAAGAAACCTGCAAATACGGCGATTAGTGCTGCTTTTAAAGTTGTTGAGTTCATAATGTAATTCCTTGTATATGTTGATTGTTTAGTGTTTTAAGTATGTTAGTAGCTACCTGGGCGATTTACCGCGCAGCGCACCTGAAACTAAAGAAATCACTAAAAGTACTAAAAAGATAAAGAATATAATTTTTGCTATACCAGCTGCGGCACCTGCGATACCACCAAAACCTAACACTGCAGCGATTAAAGCAATAACTAAAAATGTAATTGTCCAGCGTAACATTGTTTTCTCCTTGGTTATCAAATTCGTTCGAAAGTAATAATGCCAGTTGCGTGCCAGAGTTTAATTTTATTAATTTTCAATATGTTATGGTTTTTTGAGCGAAGGTTGTAAATTTAGGATTGGTAAGTTTTACGTTTAACGATGTAACTTATTCACACTATTGTAAAGAGAGTAAAAAAATAAATATTTTTTGTGCGCTGCTTTACTAGTCTTGGTAAGACCAATTTACATTTTAGCCCAAACTGATTTTTTACCTGCCGTTTAACTTACTATTTTTTATAGTTTTTAAGTTTTTTTGGGTTTAATCATATAACCTTTGCCTATAACGGTTATTTTTATCATCTATATCTAAGCTAATTTAACCCTGTATTAGCTATGTTAACTATTGTGACTGTATGTTAGTTTAATTTTAATTGGTTTTACCAATTGACAGGTGGTGGACAAAGTTAAAAGTTTTGTTATCATTCGGTGAATAATTATTTAAATAAAGCGGTTTTTTGTATCGCTATATAGTGCAGGGGGAGAAAAATGGATATAGGAGCTGTACTCACAACCGCAGGTAGCTTGATGCTGACGGGCATGGTGGGCGTGTTTGTATTTCTTTCAATATTGATTGGTGCTGTGTCACTCATGTCTAACTTGGTTGCTCGTTTTGACGAGGCTGAAGTTGCAATACCGGTTAAATCACCATCTTTAAAATCTCAAGGTGTGTCAAACGAGCACATCGCTGCTATTAGTGCTGCCATTGCTCAGTACAAATCAAATAATAAATAAGAGGCACACATGGCTAAATTAAAATTAACAGAACTTGTTTTACGCGATGCTCATCAGTCTTTACTTGCAACCCGTATGCGCTTAGATGACATGCTCCCTATTGCTAGCAAACTTGATGATGCCGGTTATTGGTCTATTGAGTCATGGGGCGGCGCTACGTTTGACTCGTGTATTCGTTATTTAGGTGAAGATCCGTGGGAGCGTATTCGTGCCCTTAAAAAAGCAATGCCCAATACTAAACAGCAAATGCTATTGCGCGGGCAAAATTTATTGGGTTACCGCCACTATGCCGATGACGTGGTAGAAAAGTTTGTAGAGCGTGCCCACAAAAATGGTGTAGATGTATTTCGTATTTTTGACGCCATGAACGATGTGCGTAACTTAGAAACGGCAATTAAAGCGGCTGTAAAAGTAGGAGCACACGCACAAGGCACTATTTCTTATACTGTAAGCCCAGTGCATACCCTTGATATGTGGTCAACCCTTGCAAAACAGCTAGAGGATTTAGGTTGTCACTCTATTTGTATTAAAGATATGGCAGGCTTATTAAAACCATACGATGCAGAGCAACTTATTAAAGGGCTAAAAGAAACCGTTTCTATCCCTATTGCTATGCAGTGCCATGCAACCACCGGTTTAAGTACAGCTACGTATCAAAAAGCCATTGATGCAGGCATTGATATGCTTGATACCGCAATTTCTTCAATGAGTATGACTTACGGTCATTCAGCTACAGAAACCATTGTAGCTATTGTTGAAGGTACGCCCCGCGATACCGAATTAGATTTAAACCAGCTAGAAGAAATAGCGGCTTACTTTAGAGATGTACGTAAAAAGTACGCTGCCTTTGAGGGGAGCCTTAAAGGTGTTGATGGCCGTATTTTACTCGCGCAAGTACCTGGTGGCATGTTAACCAACATGGAAAACCAACTTAAAGAGCAAGGCGCAGCAGATAAGCTAAATGAAGTATTACTTGAGATCCCACGCGTGCGTGAAGATTTAGGTTTTATTCCGCTAGTTACTCCAACATCGCAAATTGTAGGCACACAAGCAGTACTAAATGTGCTTACGGGTGAGCGTTATAAAACAATTACCAAAGAAACCGCCGGTGTTTTAAAAGGCGAGTATGGTTTAACACCTGCACCTATGAACAAAGAGCTGCAAGAGCGAGTGCTTGATGGCAGCGAGGTTATTACGTGTCGCCCTGCAGATAATATAGCCCCAGAGCTTGCATCGCTTGAAGCAGAGCTGCAAAAAGAAGCGCAAGAACAAGGTTTAACACTTGCTGATGAGCAAATAGATGATGTGCTTACCTATGCATTATTCCCACAGGTTGGCCTTAAATTTATTAAAAACCGTAATAACCCAGATGCCTTTGAAGCAGTGCCAAGTGCTGATGATGCAAACGCTAAGCCTGCAGCAAAACCTACAAGCAACAAAGGTGTTAGCGCTGAGCAATACAGCGTTAAAGTTGACGGTAAAGTTTACGATGTAGTGGTTGCGCAAGGTGGCGAGCTTAAAGAGGTAACGCTAAAAGATTCAGAGCACTTACCACAATCAGCATCGGTTGCATCAGGTGAAACACTGAATGCGCCACTGGCAGGTAATATTTTTAAAGTAAAAGTAAAAGCAGGCCAAGCCGTAAACGAAGGCGATGTGGTTGTTATTATGGAAGCGATGAAAATGGAAACCGAGGTTCGTGCAATGCACTCAGGTACTGTGGCTGAGGTCTTAGTGTCTGAAGGTGATGCTGTGACAACGGGCGATGCAATTATAGCGATGGCGTAGGAGTAGCTTTAATGGAAGGTCTTTTAAACCTTTGGCATGCTACCGGCATTGCTAACTTTACGTTTCCTGGCTTAATAATGATTGCGGTAGGGTGTTTGTTGTTGTTTTTAGCCATTGCTAAAAACTTTGAACCCCTATTACTGCTGCCGATTGGCTTTGGCGCAATACTGACTAATATTCCGGTTGCTGGGCTTTCTGACCCAGGTGGTTTGCTTTATTACGTGTATTACGTAGGTATTGATACGGGGATCTTCCCTTTATTAATTTTTATGGGAGTAGGGGCGCTGACTGATTTTAGTGCGCTTATTGCCAACCCGCGTATGTTATTACTGGGTGCAGCCGCGCAGTTTGGTATTTTTGCCACCTTGTTTGGGGCCATTTTATTAAACTATGTACCTGGCTTTGAATTTAGCTTACAAGATGCCTCAGCCATTGCCATTATTGGCGGTGCCGATGGCCCTACAGCCATATTTTTAGCATCTAAGCTTGCCCCTGATTTACTAGGTGCCATTGCGGTTGCTGCTTATTCTTACATGGCGTTAGTGCCAATTATTCAGCCGCCAATTATGCGCGCATTAACTACACCTGATGAGCGTGCTATTAAAATGCCAGAGCTGCGCAAAGTATCTAAAAAAGAAAAAATAGTATTTCCTTTAATGGTACTGAGCTTAACCGCTATGTTTTTACCAGCGGCTATTCCACTGGTAGGCATGTTCTGTTTAGGTAATTTAATGCGTGAGTCTGGTGTTGTGGATAGGCTTAGTAACAGTGCCCAAAACGAAATTATTAATATAACCACGATATTTTTAGGTTTGGCAGTGGGCTCTAAACTAGCGGCCGATCAGTTTTTAACTGTAGAAACCATTGGTATTTTGGTGCTCGGTGCGCTGGCATTTGCTATTGGTACAGCGTCGGGTGTGTTTATGGCAAAAGGCCTTAACAAGCTTTCTAAAACACCTATTAACCCTTTAATTGGTGCTGCGGGTGTATCGGCAGTACCGATGGCGGCGCGTGTAGTTAATAAAGTTGGGCTTGAGAATAACCCACATAACTTTTTACTTATGCATGCTATGGGGCCAAACGTAGCTGGAGTACTAGGAAGTGCCGTAGCCGCAGGTATATTACTGGCGCTTGTTGGCTAGTATTTAGGATTTAATCCAACCGATTAGCGCAGTTTACTGCGCTTTTTTTATGCCTATAAAACTGCACGTATTAAAGTTTGTTTGCAGACGAGTTTTTGTTTACAGTGAGGGCTATGCACACTAATAAGGATAGTCATCATGCTTCACACCCCTTTGGCAAAATATTTACCTCATGTTAGTAGACTCGTTTTTGGCTGTATGGGCCTAGGCGGCGGTTGGAATAAAGACGCCATTACTAAGGCTCACTTAAAGCAAACTCACGAGTGTATTGATGCAGCCATAGCTGGCGGCATTAACTTTTTTGATCACGCCGATATTTATACCTTTGGCAAAGCCGAGCAGGTATTTGGCCAAGCACTAGCTGAGCGACCAGAGCTTCGCGAGCACATGTATATTCAATCTAAATGCGGTATACGCTTTGAAGATGATAAAGGCCCCAAGCGTTACGACTTTTCGGCCAAGTGGATTGAAGAGTCAGTTGAAGGTTCACTTAAACGTTTAAACACCGATTATCTTGATGTGCTTATGCTTCATCGCCCTGATCCGCTAATGGAAGTAGAAGAAATTGCACAAGTATTTAGCTGCCTACAAGAAAGCGGCAAAGTACGTAATTTTGCCGTATCAAACATGCAGCAGCACCAAATGAACTTTTTACAACATGCCTTAGATATGCCTATTGTTGCTAACCAAATTGAAGCAAGTTTACAAAAACACCAATTTGTTGATGAAGGTGTTTATGCAGGTAATGCAGATGGAAAAGATCTTAACTTTACACCGGGCAGTGTAGAGTATTGCCGCCACTTTGATATTCAAATACAAAGCTGGGGAAGTTTATGCCAAGGGCTATACACAGGGGGCGATTTAACAAATGCATCGCAAGCCGACATAAATACCAGCATACTCGTAAATAAGCTTGCTGCACTTTACGATACAACGCCTGAGGCGATTGTTTTAGCTTGGTTATTACGCCACCCTGCATTAATACAGCCAATTATTGGCACAACGAACGTTGAGCGTATTGCAGCGTCATGCGGTGCGCTAAATGTTACGTTAAGTCGCGAACATTGGTATGCATTGTATGTAAGCGCCAAAGGCCATGAATTACCATAATTAAGGTTTAGGAATGAATATATTTGTTATTTTAATTTGCTTGTTTGTCGCTCTAGCGGTGCTGATACCTTTGCTTGAAAAGTACCAAGGTAAAATGGGGTTGGATGGCGCAACCAAATACAGCAAATATATTTGGCCGCTGGTTATGGTTTCTTTAGTCGTACAGCTAATTTATGTATTAATGAACTAATAAATTAATAAAAAACACAAAAAAGCCTTTGTAGGTTAACCCTACAAAGGCTTTTTTAGTATCTATTACTTATACGTTACTTAAGTGCTAGCTGTAGTTCGCGATTGCGTTCAAGCTGTGCAATAAAGTTTTCGGCAATAGGTTTAAACTTAGCAAGTTCAGAGCGTGGTAATGGCTCAGACTTAGGTAACTTAACGGTTTTAGGATTACGGTGTACACCATTTACTAAAAATTCGTAGTGTAGGTGCGCGCCTGTTACACGGCCGGTAGAACCCACGGTACCAATTTTGTCACCTTGTTTAACCTTTTGGCCTGTTTTAACAAGCTTTTTGTTAAGGTGTAAGTACTTAGTTACGTACTGTGTGCCATGGCTTATAAATACGTAGTTACCATTGTACTTACTGTAACCTGCTTTAATTACTTTACCGTTACCCGAGGCTACAACCGGCGTGCCTGTACGTGCTGCGTAATCAATACCACGGTGCGCTCTTACTTGCCCTGTTACTGGGTGTAAGCGACGTGGGTTAAAGCTCGAGCTAATATACTTAAAGTTTACCGGCGCACGTAAAAATGCTTTTTTCATGCTTCGCCCTTCAGGCGTATAAAAGCTGCCGTCGGTATGGCGAATAGCCGCATAACGCTGGCCTTGGTTTATAAATTCTGCAGCAATAATTTTACCAGTGCCAATAAACTCGCCATCAACATAATGCGACTCGTAAATTAGCCCAAACTGATCGCCCTTACGAATATCGTTGGCAAAATCCACATCCCAACCAAATATATCAGCAAAGTTCATTATTTGGCGCTCGCTTAAGCCTGCAGCAATTGCTGAGGTCCAAAAGCTACTAGAAATTTCGCCACCGGCTGTTTTGCTCAGTGTTTCTATTTCTTTGCTATCTATTGATGTGTCGTAATTACCTTCGTCATTTAAGGTAACAAACAAAGTATCTGTTTTTGAAATAACATAACGAAGCTGAGCTAAATCACCGTTTTCTGCTGTTGCAAAACTAAGTATTTCACCTGGGTGAATTTTAGTTAGTTTGCGTGTTTCAGCATTGGTGTTAATTAGCTTGTGAAGCGTTTGCGCTGAAAAGCCAGCACGCTTGAAGATAATTGCTAAATTATCGCCGTTTTTAACTTGATGATCGACTAAGTCGTATTCTGGCAGCTTTTCTGCTGCTTCTGGCGAATTTAATTCAGTTAATTTTTCGTTGTCTTCAACTTTAACTTGTAACTCGTAACGCTTACCAATTTCTAGTGCATTTGCACTATTGTCTTTGGATGCAGTCGCTTTTTCTGAAGGAAGAAAGGCTAAGCCAACAATAGCAGAAACCAAACCTAGAATAAGCAATTTGTGTTTTTTGGGAAGCGTGTTAACCACGTGAACCATAACGTGCCTTTTCTGCTGTCGTGAAAATAAAATATATATTAATGCAGGATATACGTAATAAGGTACGAATACTAGTAAATAAAGCTAAAAGCCCCGCAAATGTTAGTAAAATGACAATTTATAGTTGTTTAAGTTTATCGATTTAAACTGATTCTAAAGTGCGCTAAAATCGGCGTTTAAACACCATTTCTAATTGCCTAACACAGTGAGACTAAGCTTATTGAGTTTAGTTGCATTATTCGCATAAAAAATTGTTTTAATTAGGTAGAAATTTGTTATGTTAGCAACATAAGTGCTTTTGGTTTAAATCTGTTTTAAACCCTTATGTAGCAAGTCATCTAGTTGCCCCTTCGTTGGCAGAATTTTGGAGTAATACACAGTGGATTTACAAACCGCTCTAGCAGAGATAAAACGCGGTGCAGAAGAGATATTAATTGAAGATGAATTAGTTGAAAAACTAAAGTCGGGCAAAAAGTTAAAAATTAAAGCCGGTTTCGATCCTACCGCGCCAGACTTACATTTAGGTCACACTGTACTAATTAATAAAATGAAAACCTTTCAAGATTTAGGTCATGAGGTTATTTTCTTAATTGGTGACTTTACCGGCATGATTGGCGATCCAACAGGCAAAAATGTAACACGTAAACCACTGACCCGTGAAGATGTACTTGCCAATGCTGAGACTTATAAAGAGCAAGTTTTTAAGATTTTAGACCCAGCTAAAACCACCGTTGCGTTTAACTCTTCGTGGATGGAAAACCTCGGTGCCGCAGGTATGATCAAACTTGCAGCTAATCAAACTGTAGCCCGTATGCTAGAGCGTGACGACTTTAAAAAGCGTTACGGCAGCGGCCAACCTATTGCAATTCACGAATTTTTATACCCACTCGTACAAGGTTGGGATTCGGTTGCACTTGAGTCAGACGTAGAGCTTGGTGGTACTGATCAGCGCTTTAACCTTTTAATGGGGCGCGAGCTTCAAAAAGTAGAAGGCCAAAAGCCTCAAACAGTATTAATGATGCCATTGCTTGAAGGCACTGACGGCGTTCAAAAAATGTCTAAGTCGCTTGGTAATTACATTGGTATTACTGATGCGCCAAACGATATGTTTGGTAAAGTAATGTCGATTAGCGACGTACTTATGTGGCGCTACTACGACTTACTAAGCAGCTTATCAATCGAAGAAATTGCAGCGCAAAAACAACGCGTAGAGCAGGGCACTAACCCGCGTGATATTAAGATTGAGCTGGCGAAAGAGTTAATTGCACGTTTTCACAGTGAAGAAGCTGCGCAAGCCGCACACGATGACTTTATCAAACGTTTTCAGAAAAAAGCGCTACCTGATGAAATCCCTGAGCTGACAATTACGATTGCAGAAGAAGGTATTTTAATTGCTAACTTACTTAAAGAAGCTAATTTAGTAGCCAGTACTTCTGAAGCAATGCGCATGATTAAGCAAGGTGCAGTAAAACTTAACGGTGAAGATAAAATCACTGATACAAAACTTGAAGTAGCAAAAGGCACGACCGCTATTTACCAAGTAGGTAAACGTAAGTTTGCCAACATTACTGTAGCGTAAGCGCAGTTAAAACTAAAAAACCAGCTTAGGCTGGTTTTTTTGTGCGCGTATTTTGGCTGCTAAAAAACTATTAAATCAGCTTTAATATCTCAATACTGATAATAACTAACAGCCAAAAGGCACGCGCTTGATTTAATCTATTTATGAGCACAGGGACGTCTTCGGGTTTTGGGAGTCGCTCGGTCCCAATTCGCATTTTATTAAAACGCTTACCAAAATAAACCGCAGGGCCGCCTAGCTGTACGCCAATAGAGGCGGAGCACACACTTAAAATCCACCCTGTATTTGTTTGATAAAAGTGTCTGCCATAGTGCTTTATGTAATGCATACTTTGTTTACTGGCTTTGCTTGCGGCAATGGTTAATGCAAGTAAGCGTACGGGGATAAATTCGATTATAAACAAAAGTAGTTTAAGCGGTTTTAAAAAGTGGCTATTAGGTGATATATCGGCGCGCCAAGCATGCTGCATTAAAGTCAGTAGCCGATACGCTAAAGCGGCAATTGGCCCAAGTAATAAAAATATAAATATAACGGTAAAGTAATTACGGGCAGTTCGTAAAATTAAGCTTTCAATTAAGGCTTTAATAATACCTGGCGCTGAGAGCTTATTGACCTCTCGGGCAAGCAGTGGCTTTACGAGTTCACGCGCGGTAGATTTTTGGTTTTGTTTTACTAACTTTGCAACACGCAGGGCTTTTTTTTCAATCGCTTTGCTTTCTAGGCACAAATATAAAATGAGGCCCGCGAGCAGCTCAGGATAAAAGGCAAATTCAAGCAGTAACACAATAATAATAAGAATAACGCTTAAAACTAGCGTACAGGCAAGAGTGGAGGCTAAATAAAGGTAACTTTTAGGCTCACTTGGTTTATAAACCCGTTTACCTATAGCACTAAATACAGCGGTTAATACTGTATTAGGGTGATACCAGCTTTTTAACGGGAAAAAGCGCTCAGCAATGAGCGCCACAAAAAAGGCAATAAAGTCCAAATGGTTTTGAACAATATTGCTTAGCATTTACAGCGTAACTTTTGTTAGCTTTTCCAATAGTGCAACAACCATTTTTGATGAGTTGATTGATGCAGTCTCTAAGTATTCTTCAAACGATTGCGGCGACTCTTTACCGGCAATGTCAGACATAGAGCGAATAACCACAAATGGCGTATTAAGCGCAAAACATGTTTGCGCAATAGACGCGCCTTCCATTTCTACTGCAAGCATTGTAGGAAAGTCGCTGCGTGCTTTATCAATTCGCACTGGATCACACATAAATGAATCACCCGTACAAATTAAGCCTACTAAGGTTTTTACTTCGCTAATTTGCGCAATGGTTTGCTCGGCAGCTTCAACTAGTTTTGGGTGTGCGGCAAAGCCTGCTGGCATTTGTGGAACTTGGCCGATTTCGTAGCCAAAAGCGGTTACATCTACATCGTGGTGACGTACTTCAGAAGAGATAACAACATCGCCAACACTTAAAGAGGGATCAAAGCCACCGGCAGAACCTGTGTTGATAACACAGTCAGGATTAAAGTTATCAATTAATAACGTGGTTGCAATCGTTGATGCCACTTTACCAATACCCGATTGCACAAGTGTTACTGTATTACCTGCTAATTCGCCTGTGTAAAAGGTAAACCCTGCTTTTGTTAGCACTTGTGGGTTTTGCATTGCTTCACGTAAAATTTTAACTTCTGGCTCCATTGCGCCAATAATACCAACATTCATAGTGTTTGATTCCTGAGTTTGAATACGTAGATTATACGTGAAGTTAGCAATAAAAAACAAAAAAGCGAGCTGTTTTACGGCTCGCTTTAAATACTTTTAGGAGAGTATTTAATTCTATTTTAAATTTCGGCTAACGCAGTGGTTTGGGCTTTAGCCTGAGAAGGTGACAATACCGCAGGTTTACTTACACGATTACGTGTTGGACGAGCCGATTGCACCGCTGCAGGTTTGCCTAATTTAAACATAATTGCATCGCGCACCTCAGAAGGGCGGTAGCCTGATTTTACTTTCATACGAATATGTGGAATGCCAGCGGATTCTAAAGCGCCGTTTACAAACCAGTCGCGCTGCGCTTTGTGGCCATCTTTATTGGCGTTGTTAACTAAATCGACCGCTGCCACTATCGTCATTTTTTCTTTATCTACCAGCACAAAATCGAGTTGTTTATTTTTAGCTTTAGCTAAAGCTGCACGTTTTGATTTAGCAGAAAGGCCTTGCTTGCAGTCGATTACATCGATGAGTTTGACGCGGCTCACAATTTTGTATTGATCGCCTACCGCACGCTCTAAAAGATTTAAAAATGCACCCTCAACCTGTGTAAACACGGTTTGTTTGCGGGTAAAAGGATAGGGATTGCCGCCATCATCACTAAATTTTGACGCAACCACAGAGGCCCCAACCACTAATACTAAAATTGATAATAAAGCGAATTCCATACGGTAACTCCATAACAACAAATTGACACTGCTCAAGTAAAGCAATTTACGTGCCTAAAAATTGGTTATTATGGCTAATTACCGTATGTATTTATTATTAATGCAGCAGGGCTGTTAGGCTTTGTAACCGCCCTCAATTCCTTTAACGGCAATCGCGACTGCATCATGCGCATGGAGCGATTCATAATGGTTAATTTGTAGCCAGTAATCACTAAAGTTATCGTTTTCAAGAACCGCTTTAATTTTACGTGCAGCGTCTTCACAAAACATTAAATTTTGACCGTTAAGGCGGGCAAATTCTTGCTCATCTTCACGTTTTACTGCCGCTTGTACGGGGGTTTTTAGCTCAGCTTCTAATGTATCAATTAAATTTACTACGTCAAATTCACTAATTGTGTTGTCTAGCTTTACTTTAACGTTTGCAATTGAACGCTGGGAGTGAGGCGTTGCCACAATACCCTGCGTTGTACCTAGCCATGCTAAAACATCTTTTTGATTAAGTGTTTCTTGGTTAAACTTTTCGCTAAAAGCATTTTGAATAAGTTGACGAGCAAGTGCTGCAGAGCATGGACAGGTTGATGAATAAGTAACATCAACGCTTAGCTCGTAGCTAATTACGCTATTTTCAATAGTGCTGGTTAGGGTAATTGGGTAGTTTTTCCAACCTGCTTTACCGCTTAATAACGATTTACGACGCAGCGGTAATTCAAATTTAAACTCTATTTGGGCTTTGTCACTTAATCCTTCGTGGCTGGTGATAAAGGTATCGAGTGCTTGAGCTAAAGTTTGTGGGTTAACTTGTTGCTCTGTTGAGAGTAAATCAAGCGCTAAAAATAAACGCGACATATGAATGCCTTTAGCGTCTTCTTTATGCAAATTAACAAAGGCACGCGCTTTTGCGTTAACGGTAACGGGTGCTAAATCTTTCGATTCAAAAATAAATGGCAGTTCTATTTCGCCCATACCAACCCAGTCTAACTTACCTGTTTGTAAGGCGGGAGCCGTATCAGCTATATCGGGCATGTTGGTTTGCATGTGCGCTACTCGTTATTGGTCATAATAAAGCGCAGCATTTTACACTAAATAATTTATTGCTGAAATGATGAGTTTAACAAGTAGGCAAAAGTAAACATGAAAATTTTCTGTTTTTGTCGCACAACATGAATATAGCTAATAGAAAAATGCTAAAATCTGCTGCAAAATGCGTTTGACTATTAATAGGCACTTTTTATTTATGCCTAGTAACGAGATACACTGACCTATGACCGATTCTTCTTTGAGCCCTTGGGCTCGAGTACTTTCTAGTTTAATAACTCGCTTTGGCGAGTTAAAAACCGCGGCAATGTGCTACGCGCTTTTATTAGGCGTGTCGCTTATATTGTCGAGTATGTTTTATTATGTGGCACTGGGTGAGGTTAATTTAGTTGATATTTTAGCTGTGGTATTTTTTACTGCGGTTGTATCTCCCTTTATGATCAGTATTTTACTCAACTCGATTAGACAATTAGATGCCTCATACGCTTATTTAGACAGCGCCACAAAACAAGAAAAGCTGTTAAATCAAACATTAAAAGATAATATCAACCGCCTCAACATTGAAATAGATGAGCGAAAAATGGCCTTTCATGCCAAGCATCGCGCCATTGAAGAGCTTCGCCGCGAAATAGCAGAGCGTAAAAAAACACAACAAGAACTTGCTCAGCAAGGCATGCTCCTTCGCTCTATTGTCGACTCTTCCCCCGATTTATTTTATTACCGAGATAACAACGGCGTGTTTGCCGGCTGTAATAAAATGTTTGAAGAGGTTATGGGCAAAACCAGCGCTGAACTAATTGGTAAAACAGTGGAGCAGATTTTCCCTAGCTACTTTTTAGCAGAAGTACTCAGAACCGATAAACAAGTCGAGCAAACGCATCAAGCGCTGACAATTGATGTTGAATATATGGTTAATGGTGAAAACCGTTGGTTTGAGCTGCGTAAATTACCGTTTATAAACGATCAAGGTGACTACATAGGTTTGCTTGCATTTGGCCGTGATATAACCAGCCGTAAAGAAGCAGCACAAGCGCTTGAAACAGCCTATAAGGATAAAGGTAAGTTTATAGCAACGCTTAGTCATGAGCTGCGCACGCCATTAAATGGCATTGTAGGTTTAACCCGAATGCTACTTGATACAGAGCTTAATAAACAGCAACGCAGTTGGTGTAATACGGTGTTTTCGAGTGCTGAAACCTTAGGGAATATTTTTAACGATATTATAGATTTAGATAAAATAGACCGAGAGCAGTTAGATATAGCAACCGACTCTATTAACGTTTCAGACTTTATTAACGATGTAGTGAACTTTGCCGGCTTAATTGCTGAACAAAAAGAGCTTGAATTTTCAATTGAGCGAAATGGCACATTAGATGTTTATGCACTCCTAGACCCAACGCGTTTACGCCAAGTGGTATGGAACTTAATTAATAATGCCGTTAAGTTTACCCAGCATGGCGAGGTAAAACTCACATGTAGCCGAGAAGAGCGTAACGACGGGCCGTGGCTTGAACTTAAAATATCAGACACAGGGCAGGGGATCCCAGAGGATCAACTCTCGCGCATATTTGATATGTACTACAAAGCCCCAGATTTAAGCGGTAAAAACGCGATTGGCTCAGGCATTGGTTTAGCCGTAACCAAAGCGTTGGTCAGTGCAATGAAAGGCACTATTTCGGTAACCAGTACAGAAGGTGAAGGCAGCTGCTTTACAGTACACATACCGCTTAGCTTATGTGTAGCGCCTACCGAACAAAGCTATGCAGGTAGAGGTTTATATATTTTACTTGTAGAGGATGTGCCATTAAATGCTGAAATTGCGACTAACCTGTTAGAGCAGCGCGGCCATGAAGTGATTTGGGCCGAAACAGGTGAAGATGCACTCTCGTTTGTAGAAACCGAAGACGAGCTAGATTTAGTACTACTTGATATGCAACTGCCCGATATAAATGGTGATGAGGTGGCAAGACAAATACGTGCCGATAGCCATTTTGATAAATTACCTATCGTTGCGCTTACAGCGAATGTACGTAGCGCCGAAGAAGACTTAGAAGGCATTTCGGTGCAAGGGGCGCTTGCTAAACCCATTAATACAATAAAGCTTGATAAAATGCTGGCTGATTTGTTTGATATTCAACAAAGTGAATCAGACAAACCGCTGCTAACGGTAAGTAAAGAAGCGCTTGAGGGCATTAATGCAGGTGTGCTTGATGTTGAAACCATTGAAGACTTTGTAAACTCTATGGGGCTTGAAGTATTTAAGCGCAGCAGTGGTTTGTTTGAAAAACTAAACCCGCAATATCAGCAAGAGCTGCAAAGCGCGTTAAATGAAAACGACAGGGAAGAGTACAAATCGGTGGCGCATAAGCTTAAAGGTGCTGCGGGCTCTGTAGGATTAAACGACGTACAGTTACATGCTAAAAAGATGGAACACGGTGCGCTTGATAAATCAGATGAAGTACTAAAAGAATGGTTAGATACATTGGCAGATAAAATAAATGAAGGACAAATTGCCCTTCATTCGTTTTTACAATTATTAGAGTAAGCGGTTTACTCTAATTAAGCGTCGATTTTACCAATAAAGCGGTAACCTTCACCATGGATGGTGCTGATTAGCTCAGAAGTAGAATTATCACTTTCGAAGTGCTTACGAATACGACGAATCGTTACATCTACTGTACGGTCATTAGCGCGAAGTTCACGGCCAGTCATATGCTTAATAAGTTGCTCACGGCTAAAAATACGCCCTGGAGAATCAAGCATTAAACGCAGCGCTCTGTATTCACCTTTAGGTAAACGCTTAGCATCACCATTTGGTGACGTTAAACAACGGCTGTTTTCATCAAGTTCCCAACCGTTAAATGTAATTACACCGTTGGTTTCTAGCACTGACTCTTCGCCGCCTAGCGCTGTACGGGTAATTAAGTTGCGAGCGCGTATAGTCAATTCACGAGGGTTAAAAGGTTTAGTGATGTAATCATCAGCACCAATTTCTAAACCTAAAATACGGTCTACATCGTTATCACGGCCGGTTAAAAAGATTAAACCGACTTTACGTTTTTGGCGTAATTCACGTGCTAAAATTAGCCCGTTTTTACCCGGTAGGTTGATGTCCATAACTACAAGATTGACGTCATCATTATTTGTAAGCTTGTCATGCATATCATCGCCATCAATGGCTTCAATAACTTTGTAACCTTCAGCTTCAAATAAACTCACGAGGTTTAGTCGAGTTACGTCTTCATCCTCTACGATTAGAATGACTGGCGTTTGCATTATTAATTAACCTTTTTGGAATATTTTATTTACAAAAAATCGAATCTTAACTAAATAATTCGATTACTAGAGATTATAGGATTATACCCAAATGTTAACAAGAAAAAACAAGTTGGATAAAAATAAAACAGTAGGGGTGTTCCAAACTAACCAAAAGGCATTGTGCAAAAACTACTGTTTAATGATATATAACGGATGCAGCTTTTTGAATTATGAAAACGAAGCCATTTCCTTTAATAATTGATACATCCACCAATCGCTTAAAGGTACTAAAAATAATCGCGCAAATTCAAAACGGAATTATATCATTTTATAACCTTTCATCAATGTATGTGATACTGCAAGAGCAATAAAGTTCAGAAATTGTATCGCTTAATTATTAGATCAAGTTAAATAATTAAACATGAAATATCACATGCTCTCTCTATAAGGTCATTAAATGGTAATTCAAGTAAAAAGCGTAAATAAATACTCTTTTTTTAAACACTTTTTATGGAATTGTAATAACAAAGCGTACGCCGGGTTTTGCATCTAGGTCATACAGTATATGCCCACCTAGTGCTTGGGTTACTAAGTTGTACACTAAGTGCATGCCTAAACCACTTGCCCCTTGGCCTCGCTTAGAGGTTACAAATGGGTCAAATATCCTATTTTTGACATTTTTATCAACGCCTTGGCCGTTATCTGTGTAGATTATTTTTATTTGTGGGCCTGTTATTTCTATATCAAACTTAATTTCGTTATTTTCGCTATTGCTAAAACCATGAATGGCTGAGTTTAAAATAAGCTGTTGGAAAATTTGTTGTAGTGGCTCAGATTTACTCTCAATGGTTAAATCACTCGGGCAATTGATCACAACGTTAGGCTTTGACTTTATTAACTCTGATTGAATCGACATTAACACATCAGATATTAACCTATGGATGTTTACATGGGTTTTAATCCCGTCATCTTGAATTACAGCTACCTTTTTAAAGTTAGAGATAAGGTCGGCCGCACGATTTAGGTTTCTATAAATTAAATCAAGGTTTTCGATACCTTCGTCAATAAAGCGTTTTAATTGGTTAGAAGTAAGAGACTTATTATCAAAACTAAGCTGAATATCGGCAAGTTTATCGCGCAGCAAGGTTGAGCCAGTAATACCTAGGCCAATTGGGGTGTTAACCTCATGGGCTACGCCGGCTACCATTTGCCCTAATGAGGCCATTTTTTCGTTTTCTACTATTTGTTCTTGGTATTGGTGCATTCGCTCAAGGGTAGAAAGCAGCTCTTGGTTTGCTTCGCGCAGGGCTATTGTTCTTTGGCTTACCTTTTCTTCTAAGCTTTGGTTGAGTTGTTTAATCTCTAGTTTGTCTTTTTCATGACGTTCTATTTGCTTACGGGTGCGAGTAAGCATGATATTTAAGCTGTTTGATAGGGCTGTAACCTCTTTTACGCTGGTGCTTGGTGCGCGTACGTCATAGTTATGATTTTTTGATACGTCTTGTAGCAATACACTTAAGTGTTCAATAGGGTTAGCGATACTTTTTTGTGTTTTTATCGCTATAAAGTACACAAAAAACAAAATAAACAGGGTAAGGAAAATATCTATAATAATTTTTTGTTTTATAAATTCATCTAGGCTTTCTAAACTACCACGCATGTAAACGTAACCCACCACCTGCTCGTTATTAAGCACAGGTGTTATTAGCTCAATGTAATTGTTGGTCACTCTTGGCTCGTTAAGCTCTTTAATGCTGTCTACGCGCAGCGGAACAGGTGGGGTTTTTTTAGCATTAAAGCTAATAAAAAATACAGGTTTACTCGATGTTTTCTCTATTGCGTAAATATGAATGTTTTTAACAAGGGGGATTTTATCAAACGACTTTAGGCGTTTTTCTTCTGTTTTTCTGTCGTCTTTTACCAATGAACCTGCGGCATCAAAAGCAACAATATCGGAAAGGATCACGAGCTTGTTTATGATCAGTTCCTTTTGTTCTTTTACACTCATATAAGTGGAAATTGAAACCGATAAAGTTAAACAAATAGCAGTGATAAGCATGATGGTGTTGATCAGCGCTTTTCGAATACTTTTTTGATGTACTTTTTTTGGCATTATTGCTGCATCGCCTAAGCATGAATATTTATATTTAGAACTTTAGTTTAGCAAAAACCATAGAAAGTGAAGGGAAATAGTGAAATTAATTCTGATATTTATTCGAAAGTTAGGCTAAGTATTAATTACACTTAGCCTAATTAAGTATAATTAGTTAGCTACTGTAAACGGCAAATTTGTTATTTTTGTACACAGTGTGGAAGCTACCAAACTGCGCCTCTAAAATTGGCGGGTATTTTAAAAAGCTATTAGCCACTATGCTTAGCTTTCCTACCTTGGTTAAGTGCTGCTTAGCATTTGATAAAAATGCTTCAGCAATTGTGTAGTCGGTCGCTATGCCAGTATGAAAAGGCGGGTTACTAACTATTAAATCAAACTTGCCGCTAATACTTTTTAAGCCATCACTTAAAATTGTGCCGCCTTTAATATTATTAAGCTTTAATGTTTGCTCAGTAGCATAAGTTGCAAGTGCGCTCACATCGCTGCAAGTAAAAGTCAGTGCTGGGTTTTTAATACCCAAAAAAGTGGCTATTAAGCCCGCGCCACAGCCAAAATCCAGTACATTACCTTGTTTAGTGGTAGGGGCATTTTCTAGCAACATTTTTGTGCCAGCGTCTAAAGCGCCGTGGTTAAATACTCCCGGAACACTGATAGCATCAAACTCTACTCCTGCTACATTTACTCTAAACGTTTTATGGTAGCGGCTAATCTCAAAGGTTGGATTGTTCTCTAGTTGCTCAAATGAAAACAAAATACAATGTTTAGCAGAGTCAATTTTATTACTGTACTGCGCTTTGCCCGCGAGCTGCTTTTCTATCGATTTAACGCCACTTTTATTTTCGCCTACCACAAGTAGCTGTGCTTTTTCGTTAATAACGGCGCGAATATTATCAAGTGCCATTAATACTTCAGGTTTTGATTTTGGGTAGTAAAGAATGACTAAATCATAATCGTTGGCGGCCATTTCATGGTTAACACACACGTTTATGCCATTTATTTTTTTAGCAAATTCCCCATTAGCATGGTTATAACTAAATGCGGTGATGGCACTTTGAGGATTTAGCTGCTTTAGCTCTGCTAAAAAGCCATCTTGAACAAAGTTGACCACCAAGATAGATTTTCCCACTAGTTCTTCGCTATTACGAAGTAACAGTAAACTTGGGTTGGTTAATACGCTCATAAATGGCTTTGCCTTACAAATTATTGATTAGTAAATTGGTGTAATTATTTTGTGCGCTCAAACATTAAGTCCCATACGCCGTGACCTAAACGGTGGCCGCGCTGTTCAAATTTAGTTAGCGGGCGCGAATCAGGGCGAGGCACGTAGTCGTTGGTAGATGACTGATTTTTATAGCCTGGCGCTGCTTGCATAACTTCTAGCATGTGCTCGGCGTAGTTTTCCCAGTCAGTAGCCATATGAAAAACACCGCCAATTTTTAATTTTGTACGCAGTTTTTCAGCAAATTCTGTTTGCACTATACGGCGTTTATGATGACGCTTTTTATGCCATGGATCAGGGAAGAATAACTGCAGCGTTGTTAAGCTTTCATCTGCAAGGCAGTCAGCGAGTACTTCTACCGCATCGTGTTCAAATACACGTAAATTAGTAACACCGGCCTCATCTGCATCCATTAAACATGCGCCAACGCCTGGGCGATGTACTTCAATACCAATAAAGTTTAGGTGCGGTGCATTTTTCGCCATTTCAACTAATGACTTGCCCATACCAAAACCAATTTCTAATACTACATCATTGTTATTGCCAAATACTTGGGCTAAGTCGAGTAGGCCGTTTTTATGCTCAAGCCCCATAGTTGGCCAGCATTTTTCAATTGCGGCAGCTTGGCCTTTAGTTAAGCGGCCTTCGCGTTTTACAAAACTGCGAATTGTGCGGATATATTTACCTTCTTGCTTAGCTTGCTCAAGGTTGTTGTTACTTGATTCACTCATATTATTGGCCTGACAAAAACAATGTGTTTAAAAATGGTTGCGTATTATCCCTGACCACGCAGCTAATCACAAGTATTAGCGTGTTATAGCGCCTTCATAGCTTGATCTTTTTATTAACTGCAATAGACTGAGCCGCTATTGAGCATGAGTAAAAGTAGTATATGTTGGATTTAAATAAACAGCAGTCAGACAAATTTGCTAACCAAGTGGTTCAGTGGTATCACCTTCATGGGCGTAAAACATTGCCTTGGCAACTAGGTAAAACACCTTATAAAGTGTGGGTGTCAGAAGTAATGTTACAGCAAACGCAAGTTGTTACGGTTATTCCATACTTTGAAAAGTTTATGGCAAACTTCCCTGATATCATAGCTTTAGCAAATGCAGATGAAGATTTAGTGCTGCATCATTGGACTGGCTTAGGTTACTACGCACGGGCACGTAACTTACATAAAACGGCCAAAATAGTGCGAGATAAATACCAAGGTAAATTTCCAACTACACTTGAAGAAGTCATGGATTTACCCGGAATAGGGCGCTCTACCGCAGGTGCGGTATTATCGCTGTCGCTTGGCCAGCACCACCCTATTTTAGATGGTAATGTTAAGCGAGTGCTTGCCCGTTATTTTATGGTTGAAGGATGGTATGGGGTAAAAAAAGTAGAAAACCAACTTTGGCATTTGTCTACCCAGTTAACCCCTAAAAACAATGTGACTGAGTTTAACCAAGCCATGATGGACTTGGGCGCCAGCCTTTGCTCTCGCAGTCGCTTTGATTGCCAAGCGTGCCCACTTAATAGCGATTGCGGTGCGTTTAATGCCGGTAAAGTAAAAGAGTTTCCTCATTCTAAACCTAAAAAAGTGGTGCCTAAAAAGAGTTGTCATCAATTAATTATTCAGCATGACGAGAAAGTTTTAATGGAAAAACGCCCAAGTAGCGGTATTTGGGGCGGTCTGTTTGGCTTTTTTGAGTTTAACGAATACAGCGAAATGGTGTTATTTTTAAATCAGCAAGGCTTAAAAACCGAGCTGGAAGAGCTAACGCCTTTTACTCATGTGTTTTCGCACTTTGAGCTTACAATAAATCCACATGTGCTTAATATTAATAACGTACCGGATGTAGTAAACGATAAACAACTTGTGTGGTACCCACTCGATCAATCTATAGAGGTGGGTTTAGCCGCACCGACTAAAAAGTTGGTTAAACAAATGAGCCCAATAGGTTAAACTATTAGCATTTAGCGCTTAAGAGAGTCAATTATGGCACGTACAGTATTTTGTCAAAAGTTACAAAAAGAAGCCGAAGGGCTTGGATTTCAGTTATACCCTGGTGAACTAGGCGAGAAAATTTTTAATAATATTTCTAAAGAAGCGTGGGGCCAGTGGCAGCATAAGCAAACTATGCTAATTAACGAAAAGCATTTAAATATGATGGACCCAGAGCACCGTACGTTTTTAGAAGAGCAAATGGTTGGCTTTTTGTTTGAAGACAAAGACGTAGAAATTGAAGGTTATCGACCTCCTGAAAAGTAATTTCTAGGCTATAA
Organism: Pseudoalteromonas sp. Angola-4; assembly: GCF_028599265.1. Taxonomy (NCBI): domain Bacteria; kingdom Pseudomonadati; phylum Pseudomonadota; class Gammaproteobacteria; order Alteromonadales; family Pseudoalteromonadaceae; genus Pseudoalteromonas; species Pseudoalteromonas sp. Angola-4. The sequence goes on from NZ_JAQREK010000011.1 coordinate 33,513, forward strand.
AAAAGGGCTATATAGCCCTTTTTTTATAGCTATATTTTATAGCGTTTCTTCATCAGTATTCGCTGAGCGCACTTGCTCTTTTAAAAACTGCGCAGCTTTAGAATATTCAATTTCAAGGGTATCTCTTTGCGCTATTAGCTCATCAGTATCGAGCTCGGCATTTCGACACTTCTCTTCAAACTCTTCTGCACATTGCGCAACGGCCTCTGCACCAATAGTTTTAGAGATAGCCTTTAGCTGATGACAAGCACTGCTTATCTCGTCTCTGTCATTAACCATAACGCCGGAATTAATACTTTTAATTAGGCTTTGGCTTTGCTCTAAAAACATTTTGAAAAAGCGTAATTGTTTGGCTTCGTCGCCGTTTACATAAGTCGATACCGCGTCCATATTAATAGGCATGGCAGGCTTTTGATGAATAACAACAGTTTGGTCTTTATTATGCTTATCATACCAGCGCTTTAAGGTATCTTCTAAGGCATTAAGCTCTATAGGCTTAGTAATAAAGTCATTAATACCTACCGCTAGGCAACGCTCTTTTTCACCTTTGAGCGCATTGGCAGTAACCGCAATAATATAAGGCTGAGCGTCTATAGAGTCTAACAACTCGGCTTCATCACGAATTTTTTCAACCATATCGTAACCTGACATTTTTGGCATATGTAAGTCGGTTAATATGAGCGAGTAATTGTTTTGACGCCACATATCTAAACCTTCTTCACCGTTATTTGCTACTTCAACGCCATAGCCTAGTATATGCAGTTGGTCGGTTAAAACTTGCTGGTTTAGTAGGTTATCTTCTACTAATAAAATGAGTTTATTTGCATCGCGTGCTTGTTCAACATTTAAATAATTGTTGAGTGTTTTTGTTTTTTTAATTTGTTTAGGTTGATGCAAGCCTGCTGCTACCAATATCGACATCATAAAGTTAGATTTACACAGCGGTGAGGCATTAATATAAAATACATTTTTATGGTTTATAGCGGCTTCATCAAGCTTACTTAATACCACTACTTGTTGATTATTATCTTCAAGTGAGTAAATAAGACGACGCAGTAAAGAGTTAACTTTTTCCATATCATCTATGCCATCGACAACCCAGATAATGTCGTGCTGCTCTTGTTGAGCTTCTATTTCTTGCTGGTTGTGCACGTAGGTAATTTTAGCGCCCATAAATGACAAATAGCGGTACATTGCTTTTTCGCGCTCTAAATGATTGCTCACTACCACTACATGTTTGCCATTGAGCGCATTTTTATGTGCGTACTTAATTTTTCCTGAGGTACCAAATGGAAGCTCAACGGTAAATTCGCTACCAATGCCTGCATGGCTAGTTACATTAATAGTACCGAGCATAAGCTCGGTTAAACTTTTACAAATAGAAAGCCCTAAACCAGTGCCGCCGTATTCACGGGTAATTGAGTTTTCGGCTTGCACAAACGGGTTAAATATTTCTCGCAGTTGCGCTTGGGTCATGCCCTTGCCGTTATCGGTAACGCAAAAACGCAGCGTAAAATGATCCGCCGTATTATGAGCCACTTCTACCGATATTTTTACGTGCCCTTGGCGTTTGTCATCAGTGCTGGTGAACTTAATTGCATTACTACAAAGGTTATACAGTACTTGGCGAACCCGTATTGTATCGCCCGTTAAATTAGTTGGAATATCTGGCGCAATAGAAAGCTCTAAATCTAATTTGCGCTTTTTAGCAACAGATGAAAGCACGCGAGCAACCTCTTCAATCGTATCAGTAACTGAAAAAGGCGTAGGGTCAATATTTAGCTTACCCGCTTCAATTTTAGAGAAGTCTAAAATATCATCCAAAATACTTAATAGTGAAAACGCTGACTCACGGATAATAGTACTTAAACGATGCTGCGCGCCATCAAGCTCTGTTTGTCTTAATAAATCTATAGTGCCAATAACGCCGTTCATAGGCGTGCGAATTTCATGGCTCATAGTGGCTAAAAAGGTCGTTTTAGTTTCGCTAGCGCGTTGTGCTTTTAATGTCGCTTGCTCTAATGCAATTGTTCTTTGTTGTACTTCGCTCTCAAGGCCAGTTTGTAATTTTTGAAGCTCTTTTTGCGCAGCCTCTTTTTCAGACATTACTGAGTTAACTTTATCTAGCAGCAAGTTAATGTTTTTAGCCACGCCAGATAAGCCTAAGTCTAGTTTTTCACTTACTTTACTGTCGTAATTGCCATTTTCGGTAATCGCTTGAAGTTCTTCATTTAATAAATGACTACTTTTACGTAAGCGAGTATTTATATAGGTATTAAATAGTAGGGCTAATGCAAATAAGGCAAACACGCTTACAATTGCAATAATATAGGCTATTACTTGCGAGTCTTGCTGCGTTAAAGGCGGTGCAGGTAACTGTTGTTTTATTATTAGCTCACCAATAGGCTGGTCGTTCAAAAGCAATATATGGTGCAATACACCTTGCTCAGTTAAATGCTCATCTACTTTTTTAGACTCGATAGCGGGTTTAGTGCTGCTATATACAAGTTGGGTTTCTGAGGTGGCATTAAAGCGATAGAGCGTATATTCAAACTCATCATCTAATACTGAGGTAAGCTCAAGTAGCTGGCGCACCTTGCCTTGCCCATACATAGTAAGTGCATCTACCATTGGTAAATCAAGTTGCTGTGCTAGCTGCGTAATACTTACTTTTTGTTTGGCTGCTGGTGCAGGTTGTGTGTTTTGCGAGTAAAACGCAAAGGCAACAATAGCAAGCGCTGTTACTGCAATATTAATTATTAAAAAAAGCGGCAGTAAGCCTTTCACCGGCGAAGAGAATTTACTCTGCATTGATTGTTCCCATTGGTATTTGTTTGTACGATAAGCCCTTATCGTATTTTCACAGTAATCGTATCATTTACGTAAAATAATTCACTACGTTTTTAGTCTGGTTTAATTGATTAAATTAAGGTTTTTTGTGAGTTTTTGTTGGATAAATAAACATTAGTATATAAAAACACGCTTTGTTGTGTGAAAACCGTTCAAACAGTTATAAAGAGTAAAAAAAAAGTTGACTTGTAAGGGCAAAACTCGTTTAATACGCCGCACGCCCAGATGGCTCAGTCGATAGCGCTGAGTGGGAATTGCATTAAAAATCATTTATGATTTTTAATTAGCACTGTTAAAGTGCCTCGATAGCTCAGTTGGTAGAGCAGAGGATTGAAAATCCTCGTGTCCCTGGTTCGATTCCGGGTCGAGGCACCATTTACTTTAAGTTCTCAATCTTTAAAATTGAACGTGCCTTAGCACACAGTTTAGTGTGCCGACTTAGCTCAGCTGGTAGAGCAACTGACTTGTAATCAGTAGGTCAACCGTTCGACTCGGTTAGTCGGCACCATTTATTTTAGTAATTTGAAAAGAACATTGTAATCAGTAGTCTGTTCAAGTTACCCGTCGACTCGGTTAGTCGGCACCATTTAATTGCACAGTTTTTGTGCCTCGATAGCTCAGTTGGTAGAGCAGAGGATTGAAAATCCTCGTGTCCCTGGTTCGATTCCGGGTCGAGGCACCATTTACTTTAAGTTCTCAATCTTTAAAATTGAACGTGCCTTAGCACACAGTTTAGTGTGCCGACTTAGCTCAGCTGGTAGAGCAACTGACTTGTAATCAGTAGGTCAACCGTTCGACTCGGTTAGTCGGCACCATTTATTTTAGTTAAAGGTTTGAATATATAGCCTTTAGCTGGCACTACTTAAGTGCCTCGATAGCTCAGTTGGTAGAGCAGAGGATTGAAAATCCTCGTGTCCCTGGTTCGATTCCGGGTCGAGGCACCATTTATATTAAAGCCCTGCATACACATGCAGGGCTTTTTTTTTGCTTAAAATTTATTATGGACAAAACAGTCCATATTAATTGGGTATATCCTCTCTTTTTCTCCCTTGTTTGCATGCGCATAATTACCTCATCAAAAGGTTAGGTGCTGTTATTACTCACTCCATTTACTCACTCAATATGATTGATTTAAGTAATAAAGTGCAGGGTACCTTTAGCCTTAATAATGCCAATCCGTAATAATACTTAATCATTTTGCGGGGCTAAACGTGTCGCTACCGGCGCTAAAAAATTCTCATTTAGAGCAACTAAATAGCGATTTTTTTTGCCTAGCTATCAACATGTTTTTCAAGCCTCAAAATAGATCACTTAATTAAGCGTATTGGTATAAGTAATTTAAAGCTGGAGCTAATTATGATCACGCAAATTGTTAAGTTTGATATTAAAGACGAGCACATCGCACAATTTAAAGCGCTACTAGAAGAAGACAAGCAAGGCGCTAAAGCCGAAACAGGTCTTATAGAGATGCGTTTATATCAGGATAGAAACGAGCCAGGCGTCTTTTTTGCTTATGAGCGTTTTGAAGATCAAAATGCAGTTGATTACCATGGCGCACAGGATTACACACAAACGTTATTAAGTGCGTTGCCTGAAATCAGCCAATCGGCGCCACAGGTCATGTTATTAGAAAATACAGTGCCAGCTCCGCTGCATGAGCGTAATACAAAAGTTGTTAACCCTGAAGATGACATATGTATTGTGTTTTTTATTTTTAAGATTAAGCCAAGTTTTAAAAATAAAGTCATTGAGCGTTTCGAAACTCATGTAACGCAAACGCGCAGCCAGGAGCCTGGTAACTTAGTGTTTGATTTATATAGTATTGAAAATAACGACGATACATTAGTTGTTTATGAACATTGGCGCAGTGAATCTGCGTTGTGGGATATTCACTTTAAGCAGCCGTACGCAGTAAAAACAAGCGAATTATTAGCGCAAGCAGTTGTTGGCGATATGCAGCAATATATGAGCTTCGTTAAAGAAATTTAAAGGCTTGTGTTTAACAGCATTACTTACTCCGTTTAGCAAATAGTGTATTACACGCTATTTGCTTTTTTGTATAAATACCCTCCAAATTCCCTGCCGCTTTTTATAATAACTGACTATTATGTTAATTCATCGCAACGTATGTAATGTTATGTAAAGTAAGTTGAGCAAAATTTGCCAAAGTGCTTGAATTACATTCATAAATGGCAGTAATTTAGGTTAACTATGATTTGGCAAACTAAGCCAACTTTATTGGCTCTTAGCTTGGTATTGTTGAGCGGTTGTGCGGGTACGCTAAACCCTCAGCAGCGCGAACAAGCACCCAGCGACATTGCAGCGACATGGCAACATGGTTTAGCACAAAATACACTTGCAGTAGATCAGCAATGGCTGCAAACCTTAGAAAACCCTTATATTGAAAACCTTGTTAATAAAGCACTTAATAATAATCAGGCTTTGCTGCAAAGTGCCTACGATGTACAAATACAAAAGCAGCAATTAGTAATTTCAGGCTCTGCGCTTTGGCCCGATCTTGATTTATCTGCGCAAACTAGGCGCAGTAAAGACAATAGACCTGTAAGTTATGATAATGCCAGCTCCGTCACTTTAGAGCTAAGCTATGAAGTAGATGTGTGGGGTAAGTTATCTGATGCTAAACGCCAAGCAAACCTAAACTACTTGGCGCAACAAGCTAGTTTTGAGCAAGCTAAGCAGCAATTGGTGGCCGATGTTGTCACCGGCTGGTTTGATTTAGTAACCGCCCAGCAGTTACTCGATTTATATAAACGCCGAGAAGAAAACGCACAGCAAAACTTAGATATTATTGAATCGGGCTACCGCCAAGGTATTAATGAAGCACTCGATGTATATTTAGCCCGTAATGAGCTTAATAACGAGCGTACGCGTATTGCTAATCAACAAGCCACGCTTGTAAGCGCGTCGCGTTCTCTAGAGCGCTTATTAGGCGGCTACCCCAAAGGTGATATATCAGCAGAGGTTGAACTGCCAGTTTTTCTTTCGCCGATTAATACCGGTATCCCCTCTGAGCTAATTACACGCAAGCCTCAATTGCGCGCAAGCTGGTACCAGCTATTAGCAAGCGATGCAGGCCTAGCCTATGCACATAAACAGCGTTTCCCTAGTTTAAACTTATCAGCAAGCGTGAGTGATAGCACCGATAGAGTGAGCGATTTATTCTCGCCATCAAGCTTAGCGTGGTCTTTATTAGGCAGTATTTCTGCGCCAATATTCAATGGTGGCCAGCTAAAAGCAAATGAAGAAGTAGCACGCTTAAATGCACAAAAACAAGAGCAAGCATATTTAGATACCTTGTACGATGCATTCAGCGATGTTGAAAACGCAATTACTCAGCAGCAATCCTTGCAAGCAAGTTATAAAAGCACGCTAGAGGCACAAGAAAACGCCCTTGCAGCAGAGCAACTGTCGTTTGAGCAGTACCAAAGCGGCTTAGTAACTTACACTACTGTGCTTGATGCCCAATCCCGCTCTTTTGATGCGCAAAGCTCACTCATTGAAACAAAAAACCAGCTAATTGCTAACCGAATAAACCTATACGTTGCCCTTGGCGGCGATTTTAACGCCCCAACAAGCGAACCTAAGAGCAATAACGATGAAAACTAAATCAGCAAAACTTTTAATCCCAGCCGTAGTGGTGGTGGCCACCATTTTAATTGTTATGTTTATTAAGGGTAATCCACCTGAAGCAAAACGTTTTGGCTCACCTCCTAAAGCCACGGTGAGCGTATCGGTAAAAAAGATTGAGCCACAAGATTACTTAATTTTTATTGATAGCTATGGCACGGTAAAGCCGCGTACTCAAAGTTTGTTAGTTGCTCAAGCATCTGGGCAAATTAATAAAGTAAGTGATGATTTTAGAGAGGGCGGTTTTTTTGAAAAAGGCGATGTACTGCTACAGCTTGACGATAGAGATCATCAAGCTGAGGTCAAATCGGCGCAGGCAGCATTACTTACTGCAGAGCAAAGTTTGTTAGAAGAAAAAGCCCGCGGCCAACAAGCAATTACTGATTGGAAGCGTTTAGGTGGCTCATCGCAAGCGAGCAGCTTAGTACTTCGCGAGCCCCAACTAGCGGCTGCACAAGCACAAGTACTTTCAGCACAAGCCGCACTTGAAAAAGCACAGCTTGATTTAGAGCGCACCCAAATTACTGCGCCTTACGCTGGGCGTGTGCTTAGTCGTAATGTAGACCTTGGCCAAGTGGTAAGCGAAAACACAGAACTTGCAACTATTTATGCCATAGACAGCGTTGAAGTGCGCTTACCAATTAAAAATAAAGACCTTTCGTATATTAGTTTGCCAGAGCAATACAGAGATGGCAGTAAAAACCAAGCCGGCTCACTCGTTAAGTTTAAATCTGACTTAGTGGGCGAGCAAACATGGCAAGGGCAAATAATACGCACTGAAGGCGCTATCGATGAAGGCGCACAGCAATTGTATATTGTTGCGCAGATAAATGACCCTTACAAAGCCACGGCTAATAACCAATACCCAATTAAAATTGGGCAATACATTACTGCGCAAATTAGCGGTAAAACAGTGCCTGATGCGTTAATAATCCCTAATAGTACTATTTACCAAGGCAGCTACGTGTATGTGGTTGAAGAGGGGCTGTTAAAGCGTAAAAACATTACGCTTGCATGGCAAAATGCTACACAAGCTATGGTAAAAACAGGCCTTAATGCAGGCGATAAGTTAGTAATTACACCGCTTGGGCAAGTAAGTTCAGGCACAGCAGTAAGCATTTTAGGCGAAACCGATACGCAAAATATGCGAGCAAAAGGCCCAAATGGCGCAGGCAAAGGTAAGCGTCCATCGCGTGAGCAGCTAGAAAAAAAAGCGCAAGAAATGGGAATTAGTGTTGAAGAGCTAATACAAAAACGCCGTGCTGCACAAGGAGATAAGCCATGATTGCTTGGTTTACAAAAAACCATGTAGCAGCCAATTTATTGCTTATTACGTTACTGCTATCGGGTTTATTTAGTTTATCGAGTCAAATACCGCTTGAGGTGTTTCCATCGTTTGAAACAGATCGCATAAGTGTAAGCGTTACTTTGCGCGGTTCAACCCCAGAGGATGTAGAGCAAGGGGTTACCATTCGAATAGAAGAAGCCGTTCAAGATTTAGAAGGTATAGAGCAAATATCTAGCCGCTCATCTGAGGGCTCGGCGTCGGTGACCATAGAAGTAGAAAGTGGCTACGACCCGCGCGAGTTATTAGCCGATATAAAAAGCCGTGTAGATGCTATAAACACTTTTCCGGCCGATGCTGAAAAGCCTATTGTGGCGCTTGCCGAACGAAAACGCGAAGTAATAGCTGTTACTGTAGCGAGCGATTACGGTGAAAAAGAAACCTTAGAATACGCCGAGCAAGTACGCGACGATATTTTACGCCTTCCTAATGTAACGCAGGTTGAACTAAGTGGTGTACGCGATTACGAGCTCGCCATAGAAGTAAGCCAAGATACACTACGCCAATACAATTTAACCCTTGCACAAATATCCACTGCTGTGGCTAAGTCGAGCTCTGATATTTCGGCTGGTAATTTAAAAACAGAAGGGGGCGATGTACTTATAAGCTCAAAAGGGCAAGCTTACCGAAAAGATGAATTTGCAAACATTGTCGTTAAAAATCAAAGCGACGGTACAGTAATACGCTTAGGTGATATAGCAAGTATTAATGATGACTTTGAAGAGACCCCAGTACGTACACGCTTTAATGGTAAACAAGCCGCCTTTATAGATGTATACCGCATAGGGCCGCAAAGTGCGATAGATGTCGCAGATGATGTAAAAAACTACATAGAGTCCAAGCAAAGCTCGTTACCACAAGGTTTTGAATTAAGTTACTGGGATGACGACTCTCAAGTTGTAAAAAGCCGTATTGCTACGCTAACCAGCAGTGCCCTACAAGGGGGCATTTTAGTACTGGCTTTGCTAACCCTATTTTTACGCCCAGCCATCGCATTTTGGGTGTTTATTGGTATTCCGGTTTCGTTTATGGGCGCATTTATTGCGATGCCTATTTTTGGTGTAACCCTTAATATTATGAGCTTATTTGGCTTTATTTTAGTACTGGGTATTGTGGTGGATGACGCCATAGTAACGGGGGAGAACGTTTATACTCATTTAAAAACCGCAGAGTCGGGCGAACAAGCTGCCATTTTAGGCACGCAAGAAGTAGCAACACCAGTTACCTTTGGGGTACTAACAACCGTAGCGGCCTTTTTACCTTTAGCGTTTATTGAAGGCGCACGGGGCGCCTTGTTTGCACAAATTCCGGTGGTGGTTATTCCGGTATTACTGTTCTCATTAATTGAGTCTAAGTTTGTGCTGCCAGCTCATTTAAAGTACATAAAACTACGTAATCAAAAAACAAAATCATCAAAGCTTGAAGTACTTCAGCAGCGTTTTGCAGACGGATTTGAAAGCGCTATTTTAAAATACTATCAGCCTATTTTAGCTAAAGCATTGCGCTATAAATTAGCGACGGTGAGTTTGTTTGTTGGTGTGTTTTTTATAATTTTAACTTTAATAACCAGTGGTTGGACTAAGTTTGTATTTTTTCCGCGTATCCCAAGCGAAACCGTACGAGTAACATTAACCTTGCCAACAGGCACGCCGTTTGAAGTTACCAATAAGTATGTAATGGATATGTCGCAAAAAGCGCAGTTATTGCAAGACAAATACCGCGATGAAGATACCGGCGAAAGCGTTATATTAAATATTTTAGCCTCAACCGGTGGGCGTGGTGGCGTGTCTAACTCAGGCAGTGTGCGCTTTGAAATAACCCCTGCAGAGAGCCGCGACTCAGACATTGGCTCACGTGAGCTGGTAAGTGAGTGGCGCGATTTAATAGGGATTATTCCTGGCGCTGAAAGTGTAACCTTTAGGGCAGAAATAGGACGCAGCTCAGACCCTATAGATGTTCAACTAAGTGGTACATCGCTCGATACGTTACAAAAAATTGCCGAAAGCGTTAAAACGCGCTTAAGTACTTACCCAACCGTATTTGATATTGCCGATAGTATGTCTGATGGTAAAGAAGAGTTGCAAATAGAGCTTACCGAGCAAGGCTTTGCTTTGGGCTTAAACCGAGTTGATGTAGCAAACCAAGTACGTAACTCGTTTTTTGGCTCGCAGGTGCAGCGTATTCAACGCGGGCGTGACGATGTACGCGTTATGGTACGCCTACCTATTGAAGAGCGCCGCTCTGTAGCCGACTTACAAAATATACTTATTACTACGCCCACGGGCGGCTCGGTGCCACTTTCGCATGTAGCCACATTAATTGCAGGGCAAAGCCCATCTACGATTAACCGAATAGACCGCTACCGCACACTTAACGTGACTGCCGACATAGAAAAAAGCAATACCAACATGACCGCGCTGCAAGCCGACCTAACTGAGTATTTAGATGAATTAATGCAGCAATACCCAGGTGTTGATTACAAGCTAGAAGGTGAAGCTAAAGAGCAAAGAGAGTCGTTTGGCTCGCTTGCTTGGGCATTGTTATTTGTATTTTTTATTATTTACTCACTATTAGCGATACCGCTTAAATCGTACATGCAGCCAATTATTGTAATGAGCGTAATACCGTTTGGCATGATAGGCGCTGTAATAGGGCACTGGGTTATGGGGATGGAGTTAACCATTATGAGCTTACTTGGTATGTTGGCACTTATTGGTGTGGTGGTTAACGATTCACTTGTGTTGGTCGACTTTATTAATAAAAAACGCAGTGAAGGCGGCAAAATTATTGATGCGGTTAAACTTGCAGGGGCTGCACGTTTTCGCCCAGTAATGCTCACAAGTTTAACCACCTTTATTGGTTTAATGCCGCTACTATTTGAAAAGGCGACACAAGCACAGTTTTTAATTCCAATGGCAGTAAGCCTTGGCTTTGGTATTGTGTTTGCTACGTTTATTACGCTTATATTAGTGCCAGTAAACTATATGCTGATGGAGCGTTTTCAAAGCTGGTTTAGATAAATAACGAAATGTGTTCTAGGACTAAGCTGTGGTTGATTAATATCAATTGCAGCTTTTTTTGCTAAAAATTTATAAAGGTAATAAAGGGTATTTAAAAACAGGGGAGTAGCAAAAAATGCAAAAACAGAAAAATAAGAAAAGTGTTCCCCAAGCGTGCGGTGTCCGGCGTCAGTCCTGAAACCAGAAGGTTTCAGGGCGGAAAGCTGCGGTCTACCGTAGGCTTCTCGGTACATGCCGAGCTTGCACAATAGTAGACGAACAGGAATCCTGGTATAAAATTTATCGGCTCAGGGACTTAACCAAACTCCGGCACCCCAGGGAACAAGTTCAGTATATAAGACATAATCCATTCCTTAAACCCCAAACGTAAAAAATTGAACCGTTCGAGCAGTTTTTGCCCGCTGGTAACTCGCTATTTACTTATCATGCTACTTTTTGAGCAGGATCATACAATTAATTGGAGTTGCTTTTTATCGAGTGGTAGCATTGCCTTAACTAGCAAAGCGAAGATATAAACATGAGCGACTTACCAGATTACCAAAAAGCCCAGCTGCTTTTAGAAAAAAACGAAATTTTTGTCTCACCGGCAGAAGCGCACGGCGTAATTAGTGGATTACTAGCGTGTGGTTTAAGTATTGATGACAAAGAATACTTAGGCCTATTAAGTGATGTATTTAATGATGGCCAAGCGTTTAGCAACGACCTAAAGCAGTTTTTTGGCACCATTTATAAGCAAGTGGTAGCAAGTTTTAACGATGAAGCTTTTGCGTTCGATTTATTTTTACCAAGCGATGATGAAACACTCATCGATCAAGCCAATGGTCTCGTATCATGGGTTGCAGGGTTTATGCTTGGATTTGGTTTAAAGCAAAAAGATTACGGTAAGTTATCGGCAGATGTAAAAGAAGTTATTAGCGATTTTAGCGAAATTACACGCCTAGATACCATGTTTGACGAAACCGAAGAAGACAGCCAAGCCCTACATGAAGTGATTGAATATGTACGTGTATCGGCATTGCTTTGTTTTGCCGAGCTTGGCAAAGAAAAAGCACCTAAAAAAACACTACATTAATCTAAATAAAACGGGTTGTTAAAGCATGGTTGAAATACAAAAGTCAGAATTTAAAGCACGCCGTGAGCGTTTACTTGCGAAAATGGATGCAAACAGTGTGGCCATTATTCCTGCGGCCAGTGAAGTAACGCGTAGTCGCGATACGGAATATGCATTTAGACAAGACAGCGACTTTTTTTACTTAACCGGCTTTAACGAACCCGATGCCGTTTTAGTGCTGTGTAATAACAGCGATACGCCAAGTACGTTATTTTGTCTTGATAAAGATAAACTGGCCGAAATTTGGCACGGCCGCAGAATTGGCTTCGAAAAAGCTAAAAATGAGTACTTATTCGACGAAACTTACGCATTAAGTGAGCTAACTGAACAATTATTAGATTTGGTTAACGGTCAGCAGATTTTATTTTATGCACAAGGCGCTTACCCAAGTTTTGATACCAAAGTATTTACCTTGTTAAACACACTTCGCAGCGCGCCTAAAAAAGGCTATCAGGCACCGAGTACGATAAAAGATGTGCGTGGTCTTATTCACGAAATGCGTTTGTTTAAATCGCCAAGCGAAGTAAACATTATGCGTGAAGGCTGCGAAATAAGTGCCCGTGGGCATATGCGTGCAATGCGTTATTCGCACCCTGGTGCTACAGAGTTTCAGCTAGAGGCAGAGCTGCATCATCATTATGCAATGAACGGAGCGCCGCATCCTGCGTACGGCACCATTGTTGGTAGTGGCGATAACGCTAATATTTTGCACTACACGCAAAATAGCGATGTGCTAAAAGATGGCGATCTAGTATTAATTGACTCAGGGTGTGAGTTACAAGGTTACGCTGCCGATATTACGCGTACCTTTCCTGTAAATGGCAAGTTTAGCGAACCTCAAGCCGCGCTTTATAACATTGTACTTAAAGCGCAAAAAGTGGCTTTTGAAGAAGTTAAACCCGGCGGGTTTATGTCGCATGCCAATAAACGTGCAATGGAAGTAATGACTCAAGGTTTACTTGATTTAGGTATTTTAACCGGCGACTTTGATGAGTTAATGGCAAAAGGTGCCTGTAAAGAATATTACATGCACGGCCTTGGCCACTGGTTAGGCCTTGATGTTCACGATGTAGGCGATTACAAACAAAACAACGTTGAGCGCGCATTTGAGCCAGGCATGGTTTTAACCATAGAGCCTGGGCTTTACATTAGTGAAGATTCAAATGCACCGCAGCAATATAAAGGCATTGGTATTCGTATCGAAGATAATTTACTTATTACTGAGTCAGGACATGAAAACCTCACCCTGAGTGTGCCTAAAACCATAAACGATATAGAAGCACTTATGCAAAGTGCGAAAAGCGCATAAGCTTGGAGAAATAAAGTGGCTAAGCAGTTTGATGTCGTTGTAATTGGGGGCGGGCTTGCAGGGGCAAGTTGTGCGCTAAGCATTGCTAAAACAAACCCTTCACTTACTATTGCGGTAGTAGAAGCAAACCAAGTAACGGGCGATTACCACCCAAGTTTTGACGACAGAAGCATTGCCCTTGCACAGCAGTCGGTTGAGTATTTACAGCAGTTAAATTTATTTGAGCCACGTGCGCCATACACAGCAGCAATAAAAAAAGTAAGCGTGTCGGATCGTGGTCACTTTGGTAAAGCGCATATTAGTTGCGACGAGTTTGCTAAACCGTCATTAGGTTACGTGGTTGAGGTAAACCCGTTTGGCCGCGCACTGTATCAGCGTTTAACGCAAGCGAGTATTGCACTTTATTGCCCCGATAGCGTAAGCGCTATTAAGCAAAGCCTAAACAGTAATGAGGTTACTTTACAAAGCGGAGAGCAACTTAATACTAAGCTACTGGTTATTGCCGATGGTGCGCAATCTCCAACCCGTAACTTACTGGGTTTAGGCTTTAATACTCAGCCCTATGAGCAAGGCGCTATTATAGCCAATGTTGAAGTAGCAGGCGGGCATAACAACCATGCGTATGAGCGCTTTACCGAGCACGGCCCTATGGCGCTTTTACCAATGAGCAATAGCCGTTATTCGTTAGTGTGGTGTATGAAGCAACAGCACGTTGAGCAGCATACAGCCTTAAACGAAAATGATTTTTTAAACGCACTGCAAAGTGCATTTGGTTATCGGGCAGGGCAATTTACAAAAGTGGGCACACGCACAAGCTACCCGCTGGTTTATGGGCAAGCTGAATCATTAACAGCGCATCGTACGGTAGTCATTGGTAACGCTGCTCATGCTATTCACCCCATTGCAGGGCAGGGCTTTAATTTAGGCCTGCGTGATGTACAAGTACTTAGTAATTTAATTGCAACAAGTAAAAACGAGTTAGGCAGTTATGCGTTTACCCGTGAGTATTCACTAAAGCGTAGCAGCGATATAAATACCGTAATGAGTTTAACCGATGCATTGGTTAGGCTTTTTTCAAACTCGTCACGGGTATTAGCGCTTGGGCGCAGCATTGGGCTTTTCTCAATGGATTTATTTCCCGCATTAAAAGCACCCTTGGCCAAGCAGCTAATGGGGCAAGTTAAACAAGGTACACGTTTATGAAGCAAGCACAGGTTTGTATAGTGGGTGGTGGCTGCGTAGGCTTAACCCTCGCGTTAGGACTCGCTAAAGCCAATGTAAGTGTTGTGGTGCTAGACGCCGCGCCAAAGCAATTACCGCCAAGTGATGAATACGCCTTGCGGGTAAGTGCGCTGAGTATTGCAAGCCAAAACCTGTTTGAGCAATTAAACGTATGGCCACACATAATGGCAGAACGAGCGTGTGCATATACGCATATGGACGTACGCGATGCCGACAGCTTTGGTAAAATAACCTTTAATAATGAGCAACTTGAGCTTGAACACTTAGGCCATATAGTTGAAAACGATATTATTCGTTTTGCACTTATAAAAGAGCTAGAGCAACAACCAAGTGCCACGTTGATGTTTGATACTGAGTATCAACAAATACACCAAAGTGAGTCTGATGTATTTATAACCCTTAAAAGCGGTGAGCCTATTATTGCTAAGCTGCTGGTGGCGGCCGATGGCGCAAATTCGGCTATTCGTAAACAATTTAATATGGCGCTAAGCTTTAAAGATTACGACCATCATGCACTGGTTGCTACGGTTAAAACCAAAGAGCCACACGCAAACACCGCACGCCAAGTGTTTTTACCAACTGGACCACTGGCTTTTTTACCCCTTAGCGATGACAACACCCATTCTATTGTGTGGTCTACCAGCCCTAATCATTGCGATGAATTGCTAGCAATGGACGACACTACTTTTAATAAAGCTGTAATGGCAGCCATAGATGGCCAATGCGGGCTGTGTGAAGTGCAAAGTAAACGCGCAGCATTTCCACTTAAAATGCGCTACGCCCAGCAATGGGTAAGCGGTAAAGTGGTATTAATGGGCGATGCAGCCCACACCATTCACCCACTTGCAGGGCTTGGTATGAATCTTGGCCTAAAAGACGCCGCGTATTTAATTGAGCTACTGACAAGTGATAGTAAAGAGTTTGCGAGTACCCGCACACTTCGCGATTACGAGCGCACCCGCAAGCTCGACGCGCAAAAGCACATAGCCATGATGCAAGGGCTTAAAGAGTTATTTGAAGGTGCCAACCCGGTTAAAAAGCTGATACGTGGAGTCGGGCTGTCACTCGTTGATAACCTAGGTCCAATAAAACACCTATTCGCCAAAGAAGCGATAGGCAAATAACGTAGGTTGGGTTGAGCGAAGCGAAACCCAACAGATAAAGTAAAGTGGTTAGTTTTTAGCTTTCAGCTGTTAACTTCCAGCAAAGAAAAACCGATGTTTAGGTTAAACATCGGTTTTTTGTTTTTAAGTGGCTTTAAACAGATTAAAAACTGTGCTTTTCACGCGAGCAAGCTCAGCGTCTACATGCAAAGTTTAACACTGAGCTTAATTTTACCTGTAGGCGTTTAGCTTGCTGACGCGACGAGCATAGCTCGTAATTACTATCGTTAGTTAAAAAGCGCTTTGCGTTAAATTAGTTACAAATTGGCTTGCGCTTCATTCACCATATCTTGTAGTGCATCAATTAACAGTGGGTCGCGCGAGTTTTGTTTAGCAAGTTTTAGTGCATGCTTCATGCTAGTAACAGCCTCTTTAAATTGTTTGTCAGCCGTGTAGCCTTGCGACAATCGCATGTGGGAGTAAGCAGCATTAGGGTAATCACGAGTAAAGTGTTTAAGTGTCGTTATCGCTTTTTTAGTGTTACCAAACTTTTGCTGGCTGTGGGCAAACTCTACGTACACATCTTGTGGAATTTTAAGCTCAAATCCGTACTTATCGCTCAGTGCTTGGT
This sequence comes from Pseudoalteromonas sp. Angola-4, assembly GCF_028599265.1. Lineage (NCBI taxonomy): Bacteria > Pseudomonadati > Pseudomonadota > Gammaproteobacteria > Alteromonadales > Pseudoalteromonadaceae > Pseudoalteromonas > Pseudoalteromonas sp. Angola-4. The sequence goes on from NZ_JAQREK010000011.1 coordinate 49,772, forward strand.
AGTAACCTGAAATAAGCGATACATCGGCAAATTTTCCGTGCTCGTCAGTCACTTTAAAAATTAGGTCACTAAATAAGTGAATTAGGCTATCGCTAAGGGCTGGCAGTATAGTGCCCATATGAGTAAAAGTAGGGTAATGCTTATATTCCCATTTTAGCTGTGTGGGCATTTGTTGTTCTAAATTTACTAACGTATTTAATGCGCCTGTATAAAAACGTGCGCCTTCACTCGCTACACTTATAAATAACTCTTGAGTGCCTTTAGGGTTTTTAGTGTATTTAACAATATTATTTTTTAACTCTTCATCACTCCACCAACTATTTGGGCTTATAGCTATGTAGCTGTTAAATAATTCAGGCTGATTAACTAAAGTGTAAAGCGCTAATGTACCAGCATTAGAGTGACCAATTAAGGTGTTGTAGCCGTTAGTTGAGTAATTGCTATTTATGTAGGGCATGAGCTCGTCAGACACAAACTTTAAAAAATTGTCGGTTTGTCCAGCATCGGGCCACTTATTTTTTACAAAGGTTTGAAACTCAGTTTTCGGCTCACCATCTACTTTAGGTAAGTAATCACGCACGCGGTTTGTTGTATCAATACCAACTAGCATGGCATTAGGTATTTGTTCGTAATCAACTAAGGATTTTATAACACCTGACGCCGTATGAAAGTGCTCAACACCATCTAGTAAATAAATAATATAAAGCGGCTGATCGTCTTTTACAGTGTCAGGTATGAAAATTCTGATAGGCCTGTCTTCGTTAAGTATTTTTGATTGTAAAATGACTTTTTTACCAACGGTTATGTCGGTTGTAGCAGTGTCTGCGTGGCATAAAAAAGAGGTACTAAAAGCAAATGCAAATACAAGTGATAGTAAGAGCTTCATAAATATCCTTATTAAATAATGTGTTGCTTAATAATTGCACGGCTTTAGGTTTGAGTAAATGTTTATATTTTAGGCGCAAATGGAGGGGGTAAGTAATTAAAAGCTGCGCTTTTTACGCAAGCAAGCTTTGCGTTTACACACAAACCCAACGCACTTATCGTAATTCTGCTTGTTGATGTAAAGCGAATGCATATTAATATGACCCTGATAGCTGATAGCTGATAGCTGATAGCTGATAGCTGATAGCTGATAGCTGATAGCTGATAGCTGATAGCTGATAGCTGATAGCTGATAGCTGATAGCTGATAGCTGATAGCTGATAGCTGATAGCTGATAGTTGATAGTTGATAGTTGATAGCTGATAGCTTTAACACTTATCTATCAAAGCTTAAAAAACCTGCTTGCTTAATTATCCATCTAAGCGTAAAATGCGCGCTCATTTCGGCTTTTACACTATTAATTCCTTGCCTTAAACCGACCGGCCGAAACGGTAGAAGGCTCTATTAACCGTAAGGAATATCCATGCGTCATTACGAAATCGTATTCATGGTTCACCCTGATCAGAGTGAGCAAGTATCTGGTATGATCGAACGTTATACTGGTTCTATCACTGAAGCTGGTGGTACTATCCACCGTCTTGAAGACTGGGGCCGTCGTCAACTGGCTTACCCAATCAACAAGCTTCACAAAGCTCATTATGTTCTTATGAACGTTGAAGCACCTACTGAAGTAATCAGCGAGCTAGAAACTACTTTCCGCTACAACGATGCAGTGCTTCGTAACTTAGTTATGCGTACTAAAAATGCAGTAACTGAAGCGTCTCCTCTTGCAAGAGAAGAGAAGAAAGAAGCACCAGCTGCTTAATTGTTTTGAGTCCTAGCATGGCACGTAGTCAGCAGTTAGTGTAATGGTTAGCCCATATATGAATCAGCTGGTTATATCGGGGGTTGTTTGTAAAACACCCAAGTTTAGCCAAAGCCCTGCAGGCATACCGCATTGTATTTTTGTTGTAGAACATAAATCGATGCAAACCGAAGCAGATCTTAACCGTAATAGTTACGTTAGGCTTCAGGTTGTTGCCAGTGGTAAGCAAATGCAACAACAGACTCAACATTTGCACGTTGGGCAGGCATTGCAAGTGAGTGGTTTTTTAAATCGCCACGAAGGTCGTAACGGCCTTAGCCAATTGGTTTTGCATGCTCAGCATATAGAAAGAATTATTTGAGGAATTAATCTCATGGCACGTTATTTCAGACGTCGTAAGTTCTGCCGCTTTAAAGCGGAAGGCGTACAACAAATCGATTACAAAGATCTAGCTACTCTTAGAAACTATGTTACAGAAAGTGGCAAAATCGTACCTAGCCGTATTACAGGTACTAGCGCTAAATACCAGCGCCAGCTAGCAACTGCTATTAAGCGTGCTCGCTACTTAGCCCTTCTTCCATACACTGACTTACATAAGTAAGCAGCGGATTAACAGTTTTTAAAAGGTGTAGAAACATGCAAGTTATTCTACTAGATAAGATCGCTAACCTAGGTGGCCTAGGTGACCAGGTTGTTGTTAAATCTGGCTTCGCACGTAACTTCCTTTTCCCGCAAGGTAAGGCAGTTCCTGCAACTAAAGCAAACATTGAAACGTTTGATGCTCGTCGCGCAGACTTAGAAGCGAAAATCGCTGAACAGTTAACTGCAGCACAAGCACGCGCTGACAAACTAGAAGCATTAGCAGAAGTTACTTTAGTATCTAAAGCTGGTGACGAAGGTAAGCTATTCGGTTCAATCGGTACTCGTGACATCGCTGACGCTATCTCAGCTGTTGGTGTTGAAGTTGCTAAATCAGAAGTTCGTTTACCTCACGGTACTATCCGTGAAACTGGCGAATTCGACGTTGCAATCGCAGTACACTCAGACGTAACAGCTACTATTAAAGTAATCGTTATTGCTGAAGCTTAATTTTTAATTAAGCCCAAAAAGCCGTGCTTTTAGCACGGCTTTTTTGTATCTAAAATTCCTCTTTAATACCCATCTAATATCTCTTTATAAAATTATTTAACTATTTTTATTATTAGTTTAAACCTTTCTTGTCTGTCTTTGCGTCTTAGTAATCAATACACTCATTAATACACGTTTTTAAATAAAAATAATTAAAAGGCGACATCACGGATGTTACACACAAAACCCGAGCACACGCCCCTATGCGACCTTGCACTCATTGAGCGTGTTAAAGCGGGGGATCAAAATGCCTATAAGGCATTATATGAGCTGCATATAAAGCGTGTTTACGGTTTATGTTTGCGCTTACTGGCCGATGAAGCGCACGCTGAAGATGCCGCCCAAGAGGTATTTGTGCAAGTTTGGCATAAAATAGCGCAGTTTGACGGACGCTCACAATTTTCTACTTGGCTATATAGCGTAGCAAGCAACATTGCGATTAGTTATGTACGCAAGCACAAAAGCTGGTTAAACAAAGTTGTGAGCATAGAACAAAGCGGTATGGATGAGCAAAGCGCGCAAAGTTGTAAGGGATTAAACGGGTTAGATAAATTAATTGTTCGCCTACCAGAGCGCGCCCGCATGGTGTTTGTTTTATATGCTATTGAAGGCTACCGCCACGAAGAAATAGCCCAGCAATTGGGAATGGCAGTGGGGTCGAGTAAGTCGCAATATCATCGTGCAAGGCAGTTATTACAAGAGTGGTACGAGTATGAGTAAACAAAATTTTGATGACTACTTAAACGAGTCTTTAAACAATTTAAATAAAGACATAGCGCCCAATAAAGCACTTTGGCAGGGCATTGAACACGCCATAGTTACAGCTAAGCCACCTGCTGTTAAAGCGCCATTATGGCCTAAATTGAGCGCTATTGCTGCGTGCAGTGCAGCGGCGTTATTAGCAATAAATATATTTATGAGCAATAACGAGCCAAGCCAAGTGGCTGCTATGAGCGATTATTTTAAAGCGCAAAAGCAAAGTTTATTAGTGCAGTACAAAAACCAGGATGCACTTACCAATAACTGGCAAGCACAGTTACAAGAGCTTGAAGAAGCAGAGCAAGCAATTAAACAGGCACTTGAAAACGAGCCACAAAATCAGGCATTACTGACCATGTTGGCGCAAGTTTACCAGCAACAACTCGACTTAATTAACAAGGTGCATGCACCGCGTTGGCAGCAAATATAGGGGAATAACATGAAAGCAATTTTACTTGGGCTAAGCCTATTACCACTGAGCGTTTTAGCGGGCGAAAAAATAGATAAGCAAATAGAGGTGCCAAGCGGCGGCACTATTTTTATTGAAAACCAACGCGGCGATGTAAACATAACCGGCTGGGATAAAAACGAATTTAAAGTCTCCGGCGAGCTTGATGACAAGGCCGAAGGGTTTGATCTTAAAACGACAGGCGATAAAACCGAATTTATAGTAAAAATGCCACGCAATTTGGGGTGGGGTAACAATGGAGATGGCTCTAACTTAACGGTATTTATGCCAAAAAGCAGTCGCTTAGAATTTGCTGGCGTAAATGTGTCAGTGACTGCAAAAACACTTAAAAAAGGCGCTGAGGTTGATGTTGTTAATGGTGAAATTACGGTAGATGACATTAGCGGCACTGTTAAATTAAGCACCGTAAATGGCGATGTAAACGCACAGAACTTAAGCGGCAATATTCAATTTGAAACCGTAAACGGTGAAATTAACGATAGGCAATCAAGTGGCGAGCTTCGTTTTAGTGCCGTAAATGGCGATATTAAATCAAGCACAACCGCAAACGACGTACGATTAGAAAACGTAAATGGCGATATCGATTTTACATTATCGAGCATAAAAAGCTTACGTATTAATACTGTAAACGGCGAAGCTGAAATACACATCAGTGAGTTGCTAAAAGGGGCTGATGTTCGCTATGAGTCGGTAAGTGGTGATGCTGACTTTTACTTCCCGCAAAGCGTGTCGGCTCAGTTTGAGATTAAAGCGCACGCCAACGGTAAAATTATTAATAAAGTTACCAGCGATAAAGTTACTAAAGCTAAATATGGCCCTTCTAGTGATTTAGAGTTTAGTGCCAATGGTGGCAACGCAAGTGTTGAAATGGATACTATAAGCGGGCGAATTGAGCTGCGAACTAAATAACGCTAATGATTACAAAAAGCAGGAAAAGATTTCCTGCTTTGCTATTTGCACAGCCCCGCCAAGTCGATAGAATAGAGCCATTCAATTTTAGTACTGTGAAGTTATGGCCAAACCAGATAAGCAAGTCGATACCCTTAAAGTTCCTCCCCATTCAATAGAAGCTGAACAATCTGTTTTAGGTGGCTTAATGCTTGATAACCAAGCTTTTGACCGCGTAGCAGAGCTGGTTGTTGCGCAGGACTTTTATACCCGCACCCATAAGCTTATTTTTGAAGCCATGACCGCGCTTGCTGAAGTGGGCGATCCGATAGATTTAATCACAATTTCAGAAAGTCTTGAAAAAAATAACCAACTAGCAGGCATTGGTGGTTTTGCGTATTTGGCCGAAATAGCTAAAAACACCCCAAGTGCTGCGAATATCGATGCATACGCCAATATTGTGCGTGAGCGCGCGGTAGTACGCGAAATGATTGGCGTAGCTAATGAAATAGCCGAAGCTGGTTTTAATCCAGAAGGGCGCACCAGCCACGACTTATTAGACTTTGCCGAGAGTAAAGTATTTAAAATTGCTGAGCAACGTACAAAAAGTACCGAAGGCCCGCAAAGCATTCATAACATTCTTGAAAAAACCGTCGATAAAATCGAAGAGCTATACCAGTCGCCGCAAGACGGTGTAACCGGTGTAAGCACTGGGTATGCTGATTTAGATAAAATGACAGCAGGTATGCAGCCTTCTGATTTAATTATTGTTGCAGCACGTCCGTCGATGGGTAAAACCACCTTTGCGATGAACCTTGCTGAGCACGCCGCAATGACGCAAGACAAGCCTGTGCTTATTTACTCATTAGAGATGCCCTCTGAACAAATTATGATGAGGATGTTGGCATCACTTGGTCGTATTAACCAAACTAAGGTACGTACTGGCCAGCTAGATGATGACGATTGGGCGCGACTTTCATCAACCATGGGGCTGTTGATGGAAAAAGGCAAAATGTATGTTGATGATGCATCGGGGCTTACACCTACCGATGTGCGTTCACGTGCAAGACGTATAGCGCGCGACCACGGTGGTATTAGTATGATCATGGTCGATTACCTTCAGTTAATGCGCGTACCTAGTTTATCAGATAATCGTACTTTAGAGATTGCCGAAATATCGCGTTCATTAAAAGCGCTCGCTAAAGAGTTACAGTGCCCGGTTATTGCGCTTTCGCAGCTAAACCGTACGCTAGAGCAACGTGCCGATAAACGCCCAATTAACTCAGATTTACGTGAATCAGGTTCAATAGAGCAAGATGCCGATTTAATCATGTTTATATACCGTGATGAGGTATACAACGAAGACAGTACAGAAAAAGGCATCGCCGAAATTATCATAGGTAAACAGCGTAACGGCCCAATTGGTAAAGTGCGCTTAACCTTCCAAGGGCAATTTTCTCGCTTTGATAATTACGCGGGGCCAGCAGTTGATGATGAATACTAATGCGCCTAGCCACTGCCGAAATTAACCTAACCGCCCTTGCGCATAACTTATCGCAGGTAAAACGTTTTGCGCCAAATAGCAAAATAATGGCGGTATTAAAAGCCAATGCGTATGGGCATGGTTTAGTAAAAATTGCCCAGCACTTAAATAGTGCTGATGCATTTGCTGTTGCCCGAATTGATGAAGCCCTCGCACTGCGCGCCGGTGGTTTAACAAAGCCAATAGTACTGCTTGAAGGTTTTTTTAATAAAGCCGACTTACCTATTTTATTGGCTAATAATTTTCAAACTATTGTGCACGACGAAAACCAGCTTGCAGCAATAGAAAATGCCACCTTAGATGCGCCAATTACTTGCTGGCTAAAAATAAACACCGGCATGCACCGATTAGGCATAGCACCGAAGCAGTTTGACGCATTTTATAGCCGCTTGCAGCGCACACCCAATGCTAAAAGCACTATTAATTTGATGACCCATTTTTCGTGTGCCGATGATACTCACAATACTAAAACGGCACAGCAAATTAGCTTATTTGATACGCTTGTAAAGGGCATAGACCAAGCACATTGTTTATCAAACTCGGCCGGTATTATAGCTTGGCCAGCAGGACACGGTGATTGGATACGCCCAGGACTTATGCTTTATGGGGTGTCGCCAATGGCAAACTGCACAGGGCAAGAACACAATTTAAAGCCGGTCATGCGTTTAACCACAAAGGTGATTGCAGTGCGTGATGTTGCCGCCCATGAGCGAGTAGGGTACGGAGGCCGTTGGCAAAGTGATAAACCAACCCAATTAGCCGTAGTGGCTATGGGTTATGGCGATGGCTATCCGCGTCATGCCAAAGAAGGCACACCGGTTATGATTGCAGGGCAGCGTTACGGTATTGTAGGCAGTGTGTCTATGGATATGATAAGCATTGATATAGGCGAAAACGAGCACAATGTTAAAGTAGGCGACAGCGTTACAATGTGGGGGCCGGAGCTTCCGGTTGAAGAAATAGCCCACTGCGCCGATACTATCCCTTACGAATTACTGTGTAATATTACACCGCGCGTAAGTTACGAGTACCAGCGATAGTTAATAAGTGATATTTATTCTTTAATAAAGTAAATATCACTAAAGCCCATACGGGCAAATTCTTGGTCACGAAAGTTACGTACAGCCGAAGAGCCTTTTGAGGTCATTTCTATTTGGCGTACCATGTTTAAGTAGTTGGTTAAATCAATACCTTCGGCAGCGGCAATAGCTTGATACATGTCGTGGTATTTGTCTTTTGCGAAGTTAATTTCGCGCGGTTGGTTTTTAAATGTATAGGTTATTCTGCGTGCCATAATAAGCTCAGCTAATTGAGTGTGAGTGTAATTTTACACTGTATTGAACTGGCATTGAACGATTTGTTGAAATCAAATAATTAAAAGTAGAGTTTAAAATGAAATTATCAGTAGAGATCAGTAAATACCCACTTCATCAAGATTACATTCCGTTTATTAAGGGCTTTATTGACCGTTTGAACGAATACGACAACTTAAAAGTGATCACCAATACGCTTTCTACGCAAATTTTTGGCGATTACGATTTAGTAATGCAAGTGCTAAACACCGAAATTAAACGCTCGTACGAAGAGTTTGGTAAGGCTATTTTTGTTTGTAAGTTTTTATCTGGCGATTTATCTCCAGAGTAATCGCCTTTATTTAACGTGTATTAAAAACGGTAACCGCACACATGGATTTTTTAACACAAACCTTAAGTGGTTTTACAGCAATGTCGCATTGGGAATATATTGCGGTAGGGTTGTCTATTGCTTATTTATTACTGGCAATAAAAGAAAGCCTATGGTGTTGGCCTGCCGCTTTTTTTAGCACGCTTATTTATACCATAATGTACTGGAATGGCGCGCTGCTTATGGAGTCGCTACTCAATTTTTATTACATGTACATGGCTGTATTTGGCTGGATGGTATGGCGCAAAGGCAAAGCAGATAATATTAGTATTACCTCATGGTCTACACAACGCCACGCCATTCTTATAGGCGCTACGAGCTTAGCGGCCATTATTATTGGCTATGTAATGCAAAACTACACCCACGCCGATTTTGCCTACTTAGATAGCTTTACAACCTGTTTTGCGGTGGTAACCACGTATTTGGTTGCTAAAAAAGTACTCGAAAACTGGCTGTATTGGATTGTTATTGATGCGGCCTCTATGTATTTGTATTACGAAAAAGGCTATTACCCAACGCTCGCGCTATTTATTTTTTACACTATTATGGCCGCGTGGGGATTTAAAACCTGGTACGAAGAGTACGAGCAAAGCCAAGCTAAGCCATTAGCGCAATTATAACGCATGCATCGTAATCCAAATATTGCCGCGTTATGTAGTGAGTTTGTGGAACCTGAGCACGTGCTACAAACCACTAAATTAGTGAATGGTTTAAGTAACGACAATTACCTAATAAAAACCGCACAGCAAAACTACTTATTAAAATGCTACAAATCGCATTGGCCTAAAATAGGGCTACAAGCCCAAACTGCACTTAGCCAACATAACGTTTGCCCTAAACCCATTTGGCTCGATAAGGCTAACAGGCGAGCTGCATTTCGCTATATTTGTGGTGATATTGCTACTAATAATTACAGTATTGACCTAGTTGAGAAGTTGGCACGCGTTCATAGTTACCCTCTAGCTACACAGCCAATGGATATTGCAAAAGAGCTTGTGTATTACGCTAATAGCAACATATATCAACAGCACAGCCGCTTAATTGAAGATACGCTAAGCGCCATTAATGACATGCCCTACAACAGTGGCTTTTGTCATAACGATTTAGTTAAAGATAACCTAATAGTAAATTCAAGAGGCATGTATTTAATTGACTTTGAATATGCGCAAACAAACGACGTGTATTTTGATCTAGCGGCACTTGCGGTTAGCTTAGAGTTAAATGCGCACGCAGAGCACACTTTGCTTGAGCAATATAGCGCCCAGCAAGCAATACCCAGTGAGTTTTATTGCGCTTATGACAAGCTACGTTACTTTAAAGTGGTGTTTTTGGTGTTGTGTATAGGGTGGTATGAGCAGCGCGACATAAATAATAAGGCAAGCACATTACGCGCGCAGCTAAATAAGTTATTAAACGAGATAAAAGATTAAAGCCCGCCAAAACGCGCGGCAAGCTCTTTGTACTTCGCTACTTCGTCAGCATCAAATTGGGGCTCACCGTTTTCATCTTCAGACTTGGCAATAAGCAAGCTCTCACGAGCAAGGCGTTTTACCCGCTCGGCTTTTACACCTAAAAACTCAGCCACTTGCTCAGTCGACATTAAACTCATAATTACATCCTCTATATAATCCGTAAGCATTCAGAACATGTTGCCAAACGGTTACTATTTTTTTATCGAATACCAATAAATAGCTTGTTTTTGGCTAGTTGTGAAGTGTTTTATCAAAAACAGTTTGATTTATAGGCATATAACTCAATGATGCTGGTATTTATTTAAAGATCTCTTTATTATTGCCAGTGCTAAAGCATTGATATCGCGAGTTAGTGTTTTGGCAACAAATGTGCTCTTGTGGTGAAATGGATATCACGTGGCCCTCCGGAGGCTAAGTTCTAGGTTCGATTCCTAGCAAGAGCGCCATTTGCTTTTTATTGTTTTCCTTGTTTACGTCTACCTTCATTTTAGTAGTCCTTTATAGTTATATGGTATTGCCCTCAACTCAAAAAGTAGACTTTTAGGGTTAAATAATGCTATTTAGTAGGCATATTTAATTGTAGAAAACGCTTCTGCCATGCTCATCGCGTTACCCATTTCAGAGCTCACCCCAGGTATGTTTGTTGACAGTGTTACCAAACAGCATGAAGGGCTCAACAGTATAAAAATAAAAACCAGTGGCTTAGTGCGAAACCAGGCAATTATAAAACGCTTAGTAACCGAAGGCGTTTTAGAGCTGCTTATCGACTTTACCAAAGGCGATGCCGCCATACCCGATAAGTACAAACCTAAGAGTGCGCCGCCACAAAAGAGCACCACTTCAAGCAGTAAAACAAAACCACCCGCTGTAAAACCTGGGATTACCCTTGAGCAAGAATTTGCCAAAGCCAGCATTAACTTTGAGCAGCATAATCGCAAGCTGCAAGCTTTGTATGGCGATGTAACCACAGGGCTATCGGTTAATTTAAAGGTGATTGATGAAATGGCTAACGATATAGTCAGCTCGGTATTTAGAAATACCAGCGCAATGACCATTTTAACCCGCATAAAAGACAAACATAGCTACAATTGGCGCCACATGATTAACTGCGCTATTTTCACCGCCGTATTTGCTAAATATTTAGGATACAAAGAAGAAGCCGTGCAGCAGCTTGCTATGGGCGCGTTACTTCACGATTTAGGCCAAGCTAAACTCCCCCAGGGGATTATTTCTAGGCCAAGTAAACTCACTAGCAGCGAAATGGATATTATTAAACGCCATGTGGCTCAAGGTTTAGGCTTGGTTAAAGGTGAAAAAGGCATTACCCCCCTAATACTCGACATGATAGTTAACCACCATGAGCGATTAGATGGCTCAGGCTATCCGCGTGGTATTACAGCTGAAAAGCTTAGCCGCCCAGCGCGCATCATGGCGATTGTTGATGTGTACGATGCGCTAACAGGCGATAGACCCCATCAAGAAGGGGATGAACCCATCAATGCGCTGCGTTATTTGTTGGCTAACAAAGAGCTATTTGATGCAGAGCTAGTACAGCACTTTATTAAATGTTTAGGTGTGCACCCAGTAGGCACTATTGTTAAATTAACTAATGAGCGATTAGCTCTCGTGCTCGAGGGCAATAAATCAAATCCCATCAAGCCTAAAGTTAAGCTATTTTATAATGCTAAACACGGGCACCACGTCACCCCTAAAGACTTAGACTTAAATGAGCCTGATCAAAGTATTAAAATAGTGTCGAGTATCAAGCCACTCGACTATCAAATTAATTTGGCTCGTTTGTTAAAAGAGCACTTGTTGAATTAGCTTTTTTACAGCGTTTAAGTTTTTCGCGCTTAGCAGAAATATAAGCGCCTAAAAAACAACTCGCCATTAACGTTAGCCATAATAATGTTCCTTGCTGTACATGCAATGCAATACAGCAAAAAGCTAACGACACTAATGCATTTAGCATGGCCCCTAACCAGTAATGGTTTACGGGGTTATCGCATTGGCCGGCTTGTGTGCAGGCACAATAGTTTGCTTTATAAAAACAAAACACACTGGCGCCACAAAAAATGAGCCCTGCAATAATAAGTAAAATGATCACCTATTTGCTTCCTTTGTGATTTTGTAATGAGTTTAAAATGCAGGGAATTACAAGTCAATCTAAATGATAATTAATTACAGTTAGAGTATAAGCTCTAATAACACATTTCTGCTCCGATGAGTTTTAAATAGTTGTTAAAATGTAGTTAAAAAACGTGTTTTTTGGTGTTTTTGTCGTTTTGTTACAGTTTTTTATAAGAAATTAAGGTAGTGTAGCCAAGTTTAAAATCCTAATAACAACACATAGATACCCAAACGCTTGTTTGGTTAAGGACACAACAATGAAATTTTCTAAAACTCTTATTGCAGCTTCGCTTGCATTTGTTTCGGCTGATAGTTTTGCAGCCGCGTTTCAATTAGCAGAGCAAAACGCGTCAGGTTTAGGCCGTGCATACGCAGGTGAAGCATCTATCGCAGATGATGCGTCTGTTGTTGCTCGCAACCCTGCATTAATGACTTTATTTAAAGATAAGCAACTTAGTGTTGCTGCTATTGGTGTAATTCCAGATGTGAGCTTAGAAGGAACCGGTAACGGATATGGTTTCGATAATAGCGTATTAAATGATGACAGTATCGCTCCTAGTGCGATTATTCCGGCTGCTTATTTCACTATGCCTGTAAACGATAAAGTATCGGTTGGTTTTGGCGCGTTTTCTAACTTTGGCCTTGCGACCGAATTTGATGATGACTATGCTGCTGGTCAAATTGCTGGTGAAACAGAAATTGTCACAGTGAACATGAATGCAAGTGTTGCTTATAAAGTATCAGAGCAGTTTAGTTTTGGTATTGGTCTAAATGCAGTGTATGCAGAGGCTAAAATTATTCGTAAGTTCGGTGAAGTACCACCAGTAAACCCTGCGATTGCGTCTATTCCTGCAAGTGCCGATGCTGTTAACCTTGAAGGCGATGATATGGGTTATGGCTTAAACATTGGCTTAATGTATCAGTTAGATGAAAACAGCCGTTTTGGTTTTAACTACCGTAGCGAAACAGACATCACGTTTGAAGGTGAATACTCTAATGAGCTACCTACATTCATTGATGGTGGGTTGGACGGACAAATTGAGCTACCAGGCTCAGTTGAGATTACATTACCTGCAATTGCTGAATTTTCTGGTTCTCACCAGCTAGATGAAAAACTAGGCTTACACTACAGTGTACTATGGACCGGTTGGAGCAGCTTTGATTCGTTAGAGGCGCAAGTAACGAGTCCAACGGGTGATAAGTTTAGCGCATTTGAAAAAACGGAAGATTTTTCTGACGCACTTCGCTACTCGATAGGTGCTGATTACCAATATAGCGAAAACCTGTTATTGCGTGCTGGTTTTGCCTTTGATGAGTCGCCTGTATCACAGAAGCATCTATCAATTTCTATCCCTGATACAGACCGTTTTTGGTTCTCTTTTGGTGGTAATTACGCGATTGATAAAAACTCGAATGTTGATTTAGGTGTGAGCGTATTACGTGGTAAAACACAAACTTTCACTGAAACAGTAGAAAGTGACACTTTACCTCAGCAATGGTCTTTTGAATCTAAAGGCCACGCTGTACTTGTTGGCGCTCAGTACAACTACAAGTTCTAATGTAGCTGTGCCTTGTGGTTAATCGCAGGGCACAAAAAAGCCGCTCACTTTAACAGTGAGCGGCTTTTTTAATGCCTGCTAAATTGCTTTAGCAGGCAACTAAAATTATAAGCTTTCTATTTTAGTTTTTTGCTCAAGTAGCTTGGTTTTAGCATCAGTGAATTCAGCAAGCTTCGCGTTCTCTTTTGCAAGTACGGCTTCTGGTGCGTTATTTACAAACTTTTCGTTAGCCAGCTTGTTTTGCACTTGGGCTAGGCCTTTTTCTGCTTTTTCGAGTTGCTTGTTAATACGTGCAAGCTCTGCTTCAACGTCAATTAAGCCCGCCATAGGGATCATAATTTCAAGGTTGCCAACATAGGATGTTGCACACGCTGGTGCATCGTCTTTGTTTTCAAGCAGGGTGAACGATTCAAGTTTAGCAAGCGAGGCAATAAATGACTCGTTCTCGTTAATACGGCGCACATCATCGCTCGATGCGTTAGCTAGCAACACGTTAAGTGGCTTACTTGGGCTGATGTCCATCTCACCACGAATAACACGAATTGCTAAAATAAACTGTTTAACCCACTCTAAGTCGTCCATAGCTTGGGCATCAACGTTTGCTTCATTATAAACAGGGAAGCCCTGTATCATGATGCTGGTGCCTTTAGTTTCAAGCCCTGCCAGTGGTGCAACGCGCTGCCAAATAGTTTCGGTAATGTATGGCATCATTGGGTGCATTAAGCGCAGTAGGCTTTCTAATACCGTAATGAGTGTATTACGTGTACCACGTTGCTGTACTTCATTGCCTTTAAATAATACCGGCTTAGTCAGCTCTAAGTACCAATCACAGAACTGGTTCCAAGTGAATTCGTAAAGTGTATTAGCGGCTAAATCAAAGCGGTAGTTATCAAGGTGCTCAGTGTAGGTTTTAACCGTTGCTTCAAATTGACCTAATATCCAGCGATCGGCTAACGAGAACTCTTTTTGTGCATCGTTGAAGCCACAATCTTGCTCTTCTGTGTTCATTAATACGTAACGGCTTGCATTCCATAGTTTATTACAGAAGTTACGGTAACCTTCTAGGCGGTTCATATCCCAGTTGATATCACGACCAGTTGATGCCATTGCTGCAAGGGTAAAGCGAAGCGCATCGGTACCGTGTGCTTCAATACCATTTGCAAATACTTTGCGCGTGTCTTTTTCAATTTTAGCGGCAAGTTTAGGCTGCATCATGTTGCCAGTACGCTTTTGTACTAAATCTTCAAGCTCGATGCCGTCAATCATATCTAGTGGGTCAAGTACGTTACCTTTTGACTTAGACATTTTATCGCCGTTGTCATCACGTATTAGGCCAGTAACATACACTGTTTTAAACGGCACTTGTGGCTTACCATTTTCATCTTTTATAAAGTGCAGCGTCATCATGATCATACGCGCAACCCAGAAGAAAATAATATCAAAACCTGTTACTAACACGTCAGATGGGTGGAAGGTTTTTAAATCATCCGTGTTCTCTGGCCAACCTTGCGTTGAGAACGTCCAAAGCGCAGATGAGAACCAGGTATCAAGTACGTCTTCGTCTTGGCTTAGCGTAACATCATCGGCAATGTTGTTATCGCGGCGTACTTCAGCTTCATCGCGGCCAACGTAAACGTTGCCTTCGCTGTCGTACCAAGCTGGAATACGGTGACCCCACCAAAGCTGGCGTGAAATACACCAATCTTGTACGTCGTTCATCCACGAGAAGTACATGTTCTCGTACTGTTTAGGCACAAACTGAATGTCGCCATTTTTAACGGCATCTTTTGCAGGTTCTGCAAGTGGCGCAACACGTACATACCATTGGTCGGTAAGGAGTGGCTCAATGATCACACCAGAGCGGTCGCCGTAAGGTACAGTTAACGCATGATCTTCGATTTTTTCGAGTAAACCAAGTTCTTCAAATTCTGCGATAATCGCTTTACGCGCAGCAAAACGGTCTAGGCCGTGTAAGCGCTCAGGAATTGGCGCATCAAACTCAAGTTCTTTACCGTCAAAGGTGTATGTTTCACCTTGGCTAAGAATGGCTGCGTTTTTATCGAAAATATTGATCATTGGCATTTTATGACGCTTGCCAACTTCGTTATCGTTAAAGTCGTGTGCAGGGGTGATTTTTACACAACCCGTGCCTTTGTCTTTATCAGCGTGTTCATCTGCAACAATTGTGATACGACGATTTACGATAGGCAGTAAAATCTCTTTACCAATTAAATCTGTGTAGCGCTCGTCTTCTGGATTAACCGCAACACCTGAGTCACCTAGCATGGTTTCTGGACGTGTTGTTGCTACGACAATGTAATCTTTGCCGTCTTGTGTTTTAACGCCATCAGCAAGAGGGTAGCGCAAATTCCACATGTGGCCTTGTTTGTCTTTGTTTTCAACTTCAAGGTCTGAAATAGCTGTGTGTAATTTTGGATCCCAGTTTACTAGGCGCTTACCGCGGTAAATAAGGTTTTCTTTGTGAAGACGTACAAAGACTTCTTTAACCGCTTCAGATAAGCCATCGTCCATCGTAAAGCGTTCACGGTCCCAATCAACCGATGCGCCAAGACGACGAAGCTGTTTAGTGATAGTACCGCCAGATTCGTTTTTCCATTCCCAAATTTTATTAATAAAATCTTCGCGGCCTAAATCGTGACGTGTTTTACCTTCTTCAGCGTGTAGTTTACGCTCAACCAACATTTGCGTTGCAATACCCGCGTGGTCAGTACCTACTTGCCATAATGTGTTGTTACCTTGCATACGCTTAAAACGCGTAAGGGTATCCATTATTGTATCTTGGAAGGCGTGGCCCATGTGCAAGCTACCGGTGACATTTGGCGGCGGGATCATGATCGAATACGGTACGCCTTGGCCAGATGGCTTAAAGTAGCCTTTTTGTTCCCAGTCTTGGTATAGCGACTGTTCAATATCTTGCGGATTGTAGGTTTTATCCATTACACAGAACCTTAAATAAGTACTTAAATTAGTTGGTTAGCTTTATCCTAAACGGCTAGCTATTAATCTCTTGCGTGCTGATATTGGCACCAAGTTGGCGCAGCTTTTTAAAGCGCTCACGAGCGGCTTGTTTAGCTACAGACTCTACTGGTACAAAATCAAAAACTTGGCTAAAACGCCTAATAAAATCAGGCAGGTTATTAGCTAGGTTAATTAAAACGTTACGTTTGCCAACAGGAGGCGTGGTGCCTATTTCTACTGGTGCGCCGGCTTTAGGGCCTTCGCCTTGCAGGTTATGCGGCACAAAACTGTCGGGATCAAATGCCCAAATGGTTTCGTCAATGGCATAGGCGGTGTGTTCGTTATCTACAAAAATAAATACACGATGCCCTAATCGATACTGCTCTGCGGCAATTTGAGCTGCTAAAGCAAAATGATCATCAGCCTGCGCTTTAGATTCATCTTGTTGCTTTAGAACGAAAAATTGAGCATTCATGTTCATTGTATCGGGGTTTCCCATGACATTGAATGTGCACATAGTTGATACACATAAATTAAGAGGCAGATTTTGCCATATAACGGGGTTTGCTTCAATTAATACCCAGATAATTACAGCAATAAAAAAGGCGCCAAATGGCGCCTTAATACAAGTTAAATAACCTAAGCTCTGGTTAAAATATTTTGCCTATGGCAAATAAATTTAACGTTGTTAGCGCTAAAAATATCTGCTGAGTGGCTTTTCTAAATAAGGCTCAGGTTAATTAGGTTATTAGTCGTGCGTAGCTTCGCTTACACCCGCTCGGTTTAATAAATACTGAGTAAGCATAGGAACAGGGCGACCCGTTGCGCCTTTTTTAGCGCCACTGCGCCACGCGGTACCGGCTACGTCTAAGTGAGCCCAGTTATACTTTTTAGTAAACTTAGATAAGAAACACGCTGCGGTAATAGTACCAGCAGAGCGCCCACCTAAGTTTGTAAAGTCGGCAAATGGGCTATCGAGTTGATCTTGATAGTCATCCCACAGTGGTAACTGCCATGCACGGTCGCCACTTTGCTCAGACGCTTTTAATAAATCATGCGCAAGTGGGTTGTGGTTTGACAGTAAACCTGTTGCGTGTGCACCAAGGGCAACAATACATGCGCCTGTTAGTGTTGCTACGTCAATTACTGTATCTGGGTCAAAACGCTCAACGTAAGTTAACGCATCGCATAATACTAATCGGCCTTCGGCATCAGTATTAAGCACTTCAACGGTTTGCCCCGACATTGTTGTTAAAATATCACCAGGGCGATACGCGTTAGAGCTTGGCATGTTTTCACAGCCGGCTAAAACACCAATTACGTTAATAGGTAGCTGCATTTGTGCCAGTGCGCGCATAGCGCCAATTACACCGGCTGCGCCGCCCATGTCGTATTTCATTTCATCCATGGCTTCGCCTGGCTTAATTGAAATACCGCCTGAGTCAAACGTTAAGCCTTTACCTACTAGCACAATAGGCGCTTGCTCATCGCTTGCACCTTTGTAGTTAATAACCGACATAACCGATTCGTTATCACTGCCGCGACCAACTGCTAAGTACGAGTTCATACCTAGATCGGCCATTTTTTCTTCGCCAATAATATCAACGGTGATGTTGTCAAAATTGCTAGCCAGCTCTTGCGCTTGTTCGCCTAAATAAGCAGGGTTACAAATATTAGGTGGCATGTTGGCTACGTCTTTACATAGCTTACTACCTGCGGCAATGGCTAAACCATGCTCAATAGCGCTTTCACCAATGGTCAGCTCGCGACGCGTTGGTACGTTAAACACAATTTTACGAAGTGGACGACGAGGGTCTACTTTTTTGCTTTTTAGCTGGTTAAATGTGTATAGGCAATCTTGTGTTGTTTCTACCGCTTGGCGAACCTTCCAATAGGTATCACGACCTTTAACGTGTTGCTCTGTTAAAAAGCACACCGCTTCCATTGAGCCGGTTTCGTTTAAGGTATTAATTGTTTTAGAAATTATTTGCTTATATTGCTTATCATCAAGCTCGCGCTCTTTACCACAGCCAACAAGCAATACGCGCTCGCTTAAAACGTTAGGTACATGATGCAATAATAACACTTGCCCCGGCTTACCTTCTAGGTCGCCACGGCGTAGTAAATTTGAGATATAACCATCGCTGATTTTATCGAGTTGTTCACCAATGGGGGATAACCTACGTGGTTCGTAAACGCCAACGACAATACACGCGCTGCGTTGTTTTTCTGGGCTACCACTTTTTACGTTAAATTCCATTGTTACTCCTGGTTGTGAGTCATATACGTTATTAATTGGGGCTAAAAAAATAAAATCTAGTCTTCGCTACGTAACTTATGTAGAGATAATCTTAATTTTAGCTGATTTTTTCTGACTCTTACTGTGTAATTGAACTTTATATGTTTAAGGGCTACTAATGCAACAATATATCGTGCACTTAGGTAGGATAATTAATTTTGTTAGCTTATAATAACGACTTATTTACCAGATAAAACTGGGTAAAATAGCTACTTTATTATCAAATTATCACTATTGTAGTGAAATTCTATGTTTAACAGGGGCGAGCATTGCTTATTTTTCGTTATTTGACCGCTGAGGTTTTAAAATCGCAGGTCGCCGTATTTTTAACTTTAATGACCATTTTTGTGTCACAAAAGTTTGTGGTTATTTTAGGAGATGCCTCTGAAGGGAGCATTCCTGCCAAGTTAGTATTATCGATGATTGCGCTTAAACTGCCGCAATTAGCTTCGCTGATCCTGCCATTGAGTATATTTTTGGGCATTATTTTAGCCTACAGCCGCATTTACGCCGACAGCGAAATGACCGTTCTTAAAGCCTGTGGGGTGAGTGAATGGTATGTGGTACGCGTTACTTTAATTTCGAGTGTGGGTTTGGCTATATTAGCAGCCTCTCTCACCATGTACCTTGCGCCGTGGGCGAGTGAGCAAGAGTACCAATTAAAAGAGCAAGCCAAAGCCGATGCGGGTTTATCTGCGTTAAGGGCTGGGCGGTTTCAACAAACCGGTAATGAAAAAGCTGTGGTGTTTATTCATAACATTGAAAACGGCGGTAAAGAGCTTAACAAAGTATTTGTAGCGCAGCTGCCCGATACCGAAAAAGATGACCTTGCACGTTTAGTGTATGCCGAACAAGGTGTGGTGGTAGAGGCAATAAACGGTGAGCAACAATTAGTGCTAACTGATGGCAAACGCTACGAAACCGATGGCAAAACACCGGCCCTTAATTTAACGCAGTTTGATGGCTACAGCGTACAAATACGCGAGCAAGAAATAGAGCATCAGCGCCGTAAATTAGAAGCAATACCTACTAATCAACTATTGCCACTCAATACCTCTGAATCTATAGCCCAGTGGCAGTGGCGTATTGCAATACCGCTTTCTATTCCGTTACTAACGTTAATAGCAGTACCGCTAAGTGTGGTTAATCCGCGCCAAGGTAAATTTGCTAAATTAGTGCCAGCCATTAGCTTGTACTTAGGTTATTTTATCTTACTCAATGCTGCAAAATTTGCCGTAGAAGATGGCAAAATACCGCCTTCAATTGGTTTGTGGTGGATTCACTTAAGCGCTTTATTTATAGGTAGTTTATTAATTATAAAAGGTCGCCCTTTGGGCGCCTGGCTTAAAGCCGTTGTAACAAAACGGGAGTTAAGCGCATGATGAAAACACTCGATTGGTACTTAGGCCGCAGCATTTTACAAACCACCGGATTTGCTTTGTTGGTGCTAGTAGGGATTAGTACATTAATTAAGTTTATTGATCAGCTAAAGTCGGTTGGTCGTGGCAGTTACGATTTAATGACCGCAACGCTTTACACTTTTTACAGTATGCCGGGCGATTTAGTTATATTCTTCCCGATGGCCGCGCTTATTGGTGGCTTAACAGGCTTAGGTGCACTGGCTTCAAACAGTGAGCTGGTGGTAATGCAAGCTGCGGGTATGTCGCGCTTGCAAATTATAGGCTCGGTAATGAAAACCGCCGTGTTTATGGCTGTGTGTATGATGGCTCTTGGTGAGTGGGGCGCACCAGAGGCGCAACAACACGCCAAAGAAATGCGTAATCAGGCAATTTATGGCGGCGATGTATTCAATGCACAAAAAGGCGTATGGGCTAAAGATGGCAACAATTTTATTAATATTGAAGATGTAGATCAAAACGGCCGTTTAAACGGTGTGCACATGTATCAATTTGATAAGTCACTCGATTTAACTCAAATAACCAAAGCTAAAGTGGCCATTGGTCGTGATGAAGGTTGGTTATTACGCGATGTAAACAAGGTTCATATTAGTGATGAGCAAATAAGCAGTGAACACATTGATGAAGAGTTTTACCCTTCGCAATTAACGGGCGAAAAGCTTGGTGTTGTATCGGTAAAGCCTGAGTCGCTTTCCTTTACAGGGCTTTGGTCGTACTTAGGGTATTTACAGCAAAATGAGCAAGATACCAGCACCTATGAGCTGGCCTTGTGGCGTAAGCTAATGCAGCCTGTGTCTGTTGCCGTAATGCTACTGGTTGCACTGTCGTTTATATTTGGCCCGTTACGTACCGTTACTATGGGTGCGCGTATCATTATGGGTGTAGTAACGGGAATTGTATTTCACTTAATAAATGAAATATTTGGCCCTGTGGTAATGGTTTATCAAATACCCGCTATTATAGGCGCGGTACTGCCAAGTATACTATTTATAGGCTTTGCTACGTACATGATGAATAAGCGGGTATAGCCGTTATAAGCGCTTATTTAATACTAAAAAAGGTGACCTATGGTCACCTTTTTTGTTTTTATAACGCGTTATTCAAAAACTATTAGCAGTCAGCTTAATTAAGTGATCAATTTTGTGGCTGGAAAAACGTGTTGATAGCTAGGCAAAAAAATCGCTATTTAGTTGTTCTCGGCAATTGCTCCTGCATTGCTCTACCTTCTGCATCCATGTAGTCGTAAATGAGCATTTTTTAACGCAGGTAGCGGCACGTTTAGCCCCGCAAAATGATTAAGTATTATTGCGCATTGGTATAAATAGGTATTAATCTAGCTCACGGTAAATACGTTTGTTTTCTTCTTTTGTAAGAGTAATTACCTCAGTTTTTGAGACATAGTCTTGCAGCGCTTTTTTGTTTTTAAAATCAATTAATACCACAAGATTACCTAAACCAAGCAGGGCACTTAGGCTGCGAACAATAGACTGCGGCCAACTAATTAAGCTTCCTTCACTAGTTTGTACTTTTAAACGCCATGCGCGCATGCCAATAGTTTGCCCGCTTTTAGTCCAAAAATAGCCAAAAAATACTAAAGTAACAATAACAAGTAAGGCACTTCGAATACTCGACAGCAGCAGTGACTCTTGAATAAGTGCCGATACATCTTCAGCACCATTTAAACTAATAACATCAAGTGAAATAAGCCCTTGTACGGCAAACAAATAGAGCACAACCGTTAACATAGCAAACGCAATAATAGCTAACGTATCATAAACTAACGACGCAAAACGACGCCAAAAACCAGCTCGTGGAAACTCACCCGACATAAATACACTCTCACTGTTAATATGCGCGCTAGTTTAGCAAAAAAGCTCACAAATACTAAGCGCTATAGTTCAGTGATATACCTTGGCGTTACTATTAGCTGTATTTAATACTTCAACCAGTAAACGACATTTTGCACAGGCTGTCTAAATGTTAAGCGGTTGATCAGGCTAATGTCATAAAACGCTTGCTGCCACCCCTATTGTTTGTATAATGCTTGGCATAGAGACGAAGGCACATAAATAATCCTGAGCTCTAAAGTGGTTTTTCTTTATCTTCTCGTGTTTAGAAGGTTAAAGAAAAATGACGCCAGCGTGATGAAATTGGTATACATGGGGGATTCAAAATCCCCTGCCGAAAGGCGTGCCGGTTCGAGCCCGGCCGCTGGTACCACTTTTTATGACCCTAACCAAATTGGTTAGGGTTTTTTTATGCCTAAAATTTGTGTCGGGGCGCGCTCGAGGCCACTCAGAGTGGCGCTAATATCAGTGGTAGTTCGCCCGCTAGGTAAGAGTGAACCGAAACGAAGTTCCGCAGTTACTCGAAGTGAGTTAATGGATTAACGATGGATACTGCATCAAGGATGAGCTAATTACGCTTACTACATTTAAATGGGCTTATATGAGCTTTACTTAGCACTGCGCACGCTTATTTAGCTTCTAAAAACGCGATGAACTCTCCAGCCGATACATACCAAATATCATCTTTATTTGAGATTGTTTGAACGAGCTTTTCGGCGTAATCCCAGTTATTATTTTTAGTGTTTTTGTCATATTCCCACGAATGACCCCAAATCATCATTACAGTGAGCTTATTGCTTTTAAGCGCAATATATTGCTCTATTAATGGCATTGCTTTTGAGTGGTGAACGGTTGAGTTCCATGCCATGTAGTTGGTAGGGAGCTCAAAATTAAGGGCGTCGTTTACTGTTCGGGCATTAGTAAAGCCCGCTTGCTTTACTAATTTCATAGCGGTTTTATCGTAAGACCCTAAAGGGTATGCA
Source organism: Pseudoalteromonas sp. Angola-4 (assembly GCF_028599265.1). Classification (NCBI taxonomy): domain Bacteria; kingdom Pseudomonadati; phylum Pseudomonadota; class Gammaproteobacteria; order Alteromonadales; family Pseudoalteromonadaceae; genus Pseudoalteromonas; species Pseudoalteromonas sp. Angola-4. Next base: position 72,679 of record NZ_JAQREK010000011.1, read on the forward strand.
AAAGAGTGTAAGGAGCTGCCTTTTAAGGGCGATAAAATGTGCTTATCGCGGGCTAATTGTAATTTTAATTCTGCTGTATCTAAGCCCGCAAAGCCCGGATGTGAGTAACTGTGGCTTGCTATTTCATGGCCTTTATAAAGTGTTTTTACTTCACTTTGCTTTATATATTCGCCTTCTTTACCGGTAAAGGCTTTCATCCACGGTAGCTTTTTAGCAAATAAACCTGAGTTTAAGTTAAACGTACCAACAACCTGGTACTTATTAAATAGTTCCACAAGCTTTCTGTCTTGTATAACGCCATCGTCGTAGCTAAAAATAACAGCTTTAGTCGCGCCGGTAGGGTAGCTTTTTAAAGGTGCTTTACTGGCTTCACACGTAAAGCTTGCCGCCATTAATATAGCAATTAATAAACTCTTCATTTTAAGGTTTTCATTATTGGTGCAAGCTGTTTAGCCCAAAGGGCGTAGCCTGCCTGATTCAAATGGGTGCCATCGGTAGTGAGCGTTTCATTAAGCATGCCTTGAGGGCCTAAAAATGCGGGATGCAAGTCTATATAGGTAAAGTTTGCGTGCTCAATTGCTTTAATTTGTTGGTTAACTGTTTGCGCCATTTGCGTAATAAAATCGCGATGATCGGGCAAAATACTTTGTACATAAATTTGTGTATTTGGGAGTGAGTCATTGAGCTGAGTCACTATTTTTTCGATATTGTTGCTCACCGACGCTAAGTCTTTAACTTGCTTTATATAATGGTAATTAAAAATATCGTTAACGCCAATTTTTAAAAATATAGCTATAGGCGGGGCTGCTTTTAATTCGTTTAAACGCGCTAAAACACCGTAGGTCATATCGCCACTAATACCGCGGTTTCTTACGCGTAGGTCGTTAAACCGTATGCTCCAATTTAGCCCTTGCTCTGTAATGCTATCGCCAATAAATACAATATCGCCTTTGCGTAAAGGTTGTAGCTTAAAATGGGCTGTACGCTCAGCATAGTGGTTTTTTAGCCATTGCGATTGAAAAGGAATTGCCTTTTCGGCATTAACTTTAAAGCTTATTAATACAGCACCTATAATTAATGTGCCAAGTAGAAAAGTGATGTGTTGGAGTGTGTAATTACTTGGTTTATAACTCATAAAAACCTGCGCTTATAGACATACTAACTTAGCAATGTATCTATAAACGCCGGTTTTTGATACGTGTTGCATTCGTATTCAGACTTTGTTTTTAACCATCCTTTTTATTAAGCCTAATAGTTTAGCAATCCCTAAAGTAAGTAACATCGGTACGCCTATTAAAATAAGCTCTTTTACAAAGGGTAAAATGTACATCAAAATAGGGGCTATTTTCGGCTTTTCACCCTCAGCTGCACCGTGGGAGTATCCCTGCTGATTTATTTGTGCGGCCCAGTTGGTAAGCTCTAAACTAACCAGTAAAAGGCTCACTAAAATAGATACAACTAACACAATGCTGGTGCGGGTTTTCCACTGTTGTTTTAGGTGCTTCATTATTTAGCCTCCTTGGCAAACATGCGTTTAGTCAATTTTACTATCCAAGAAAAATTAAGCGCTAAATGCACACCTAGCATGGGCATAATAAAGGTGGCTGAATCGTGATGTATTTTCGACCAAAAGTCTTGAATGTTTAAACTAATATTAAGTGCGGGTAGTAGAGCCACCGACACTAAAAAGCCGCTTACAAACACTAATAACATCATTAAATAAAGTAGGTAATCCCACACTATATTAAAGCGCTCACGTGCTGTTATATTGGCAAATAAACGGCCAAAACTGCGTGTTACCCAATCCCAATGTAGCAATAAATGTACAACAAAAGGAATAATAAAAAATAGGCTAAACCATTCGTGTAAAGGGATGCCAGTAGCTTGAGGTGCACTTACTAGCATAAAGCTAATAAGCAGTAAGGTGTCCATTACATAACGGAACTTTTGTAAGTTTTGTTTCCAATCAGACATTATTGACCCTGAAATAATTTATTTATAATACCAATCCGCATAATTAAGTGAACTATTTTGAGGATGGAAAAACGTGTTGATAGCAAGGCAAAAAATTCGCTATTTAGTTGTTCTCGGCAATTGCTCCTGCATTGCTCTATCTTCTGCATCCATGCAGTCGTAAATGAGAGTTTTTTAACGCAGATAGCGACACGTTTAGCCCCTAAAAATGATTAAGTATTATTGCGGATTGGTATGGTTGACGCTATTTAAGGTACACCCCCCTTAAACAGCAAAAGGCTCAATAAAATATTGAGCCTTAAATCATGAGCAAGTTATTAAATTAAAAAACGTAAGACGCGCTTAATTTAACATTACGACCCGCTTCGTAATCTTGCACTGTGTCGCTTGAGTATGAAGCGTGAGAGTAATACGTTTTATCAAAAATATTCTCAACACCTAAGGTCATGCTTAGTGCTTCAAGCTGGCTTGGTAGCCACTGCATGCTGATGTTATGAACCTGATAACCCACTTTATGAATATCAGCACCGCTTGATACTGAGTCATCAGTTCTGTTAACTAGGCTGGTCCAGTTAAATTTTAAGTCGTATTTTGGTACTTCGTAGCCAAGGTTTAGTGAAATGCTATCACCTACTTCATAACGCAGTTGCTCGCCTGTCTCTAGTTGTTCAGAGTCTGACTTAGAGTAACTTAAACGCGCACTAAATAGCGCTTTACGCAGTGAAAGCGTTGATTCAAAACCATCTATATCGTAATCACCCGAGTTTTCATAGGTACCAATAGGGCGACCTTTACCAATTGCCCAGTTGTCTATGTAATCTTCAATACGGGTTTTAAACAGGTTTAATGAAAAACCAAATGAGTCTAAGCCCATAATATTTTGATCTTTAAAGGCAAAACCAATGGCGTTATTAACACCGGTTTCTGCTTTTAGGTCTTTATCAAAGTTAGTGCTGTAATCAACGTAGCTTTCACGCAGGCCAGGGCCTTGAAAAAGCTCTGTAGAGCTTGCGTTAACACTCCAGTTATCGTTAATTAGGTATTTAGCCGCTAAACCAAACGTTAACTCGTTCCACGATTTATCTAACGAATCGTTAGTACCGGCTGAGTACATATCTACTTTAAAGTAGTTGTAACGCACGCCAGGGGTTACAAATAACTGATCGGTTACAGCGATTTCGTCTTCAATATAAATAGCGTGCGAGTCGGCAGTGTCTTTATTGGTTTGTACTTGATTTTCTATACGTTTTGATACTTGCTCATACCCTTCGCCGCCATAGCGTAATGTATGGTTAAATCCAGCAAGTGCAATTTTAGATGTTGCAAGGGCAGTGTAGCCCGTATGCTCAGAGTTACCCTCAGTTCCTAGTGCAATATAGCTTAGTTCGTTGCGATAAACGCTAGCGCGTAGGGTAATGGCATCGCCTTTATTTAGTTCGTAGGCAAGTGAAGTGCTGGTACGTGTGTAGTCAATATCTTCTGTTTGCGCGTCTGAATCTTCAGCAAAGCCTGCACCAAAGTTGGTTTTTACGTAGTAATCGCCTTCATCGTTATATCTGTCGTATGAGAACACTAAACGGTTACTCTCGTTTACATCCCAGCCGAGCTTGAATATGCCATCTACCGTGCGGCCTTCGTTACCTGTAACTTCTTTACCATTGCCGTTTTCAAAGTTATTTCTGTCGGTGTAGGTGTAGTAGGCAAGGGCGTCTATGTTGTCGGTTAGCTGACCATATACCGCAGCAGAGCCACCTGCGTAATCATTGGTACCTAAGTTTGTGTATAAGCGTGCGCCAAAATCTTCACCTGGCTCTAGTAAGTCTTTAGCATCTTTGGTTTCAAAGGCTACACCACCAGAAAGGCCGCCAGTTAGCACCGAGTTAGTCCCTACTTTTATATCTACTGCTTTTAAAATGTCAGCATTAATAAGTAAGTTTCCTGAGTGGTGGAACATATTATTGTTTTGGCTAATACCATCAACAGTAATGTTGAGGTCTAAATCGTCAACACCACGAATATTAATACCTTGTACAATAGAGTGCGAGCCACCTACGTCAATACCAGCTTGGTCACGGAGTAAATCACTTAAATGGTTGGCTTGTTTTCTTTCAATATCGTCTTGTAATAGCGAGTCATTAGTAATTGTTGTGCCCCATACTTCAATGGTTTCAGAGGTATCGGGAGCTTGTTCCGCTAAGCTTATGAATGACATACCAGTACACAAAGTACCAATAACAACGTTAAGCGCATGCTTATTAAATGGGAGCGTGTTTTTCATGGTGAGTATGTTTATCTAATTTTAATATTATTAAGAATGATTCGTATTAAATCGCTCACCGCCTTAAATGGCAATTTAAAATACATACCCTACATGAATAACAGTTATTTAAACTTCAAATACTTTATTTTTTACAAGCTCTCTAAACCACTGACATACAGGGTCATTATGGTGGCGTTGATGCCAGTATAAAGCCACTTGTGCATACTCTGAGCTAAGTTCTGGGGGCGGGGTTCTGGCAACTACGTCATGCTGTTGGCACACATCTTCAGCAAAATGATTGGGCACATAAAATATTAAATCAGTGTTTTCAGCAATGCTGCCAATACTGTAAAAGTTTTTTAAGCGTATTGGCGTCGCTATATTATCAATGCCTAGCGCGGCAAAGTTTTGTGCAATAGTTAATGCTTTTTCACCCTGAATTGATATTTGCCCAAAATTACAGTCACGCAATAAATCAACGCTTAATTCTTGTTTAGCCAGTCTGTGGGAGCGAGCCATTACTAATTTAAACTCGCGCTCAAACAACGGCTGTTGATATAACTTACCCTCTGAATTAGCGGGCTTGTGGCCAGTAATCACAAAGTGCGTATCGCCTTTAAGCAAATCAGAAAACTGCGGCTTAGGCAGGGTGTCTATTTCAAGGGTGATGTTAGGCGCTTGCTCGCGAACATCTTTAATTATTGTTTTTATAAATAAATGCATTTGCGGCGGTAGGCCAAACAGTTTTATGGTGGCTGTGCTGGTTTTAGGGTCGAAGGTTTGCTTATTAACCAGTGTTTCTACCATATTTAAAATAGAATTTAGGTCTTGCTGAATTGATTGCGCTTTTGGTGTTAGCTCATACCCTCCAGCCATTCTTATTAATAATTGATCGTCAAACAAGGAGCGCAATTTACTTAGCGAGCGGCTTATAGAAGGTTGGCTCATGCCTAAAGTTAAGGCGGTATTGCTAATATGTTTTTCGTTTAAAAGCTGCTTTAAAATAATAAGAAGGTTTAGATCGAGCTGATTTAAATTCATAGTTAGGTTTGCAAGTTATCAGTATTTCAAGCCATTATCCTAGCACTTAAATTAAGCTTGGCGTAAATGTGTTTTTAATAAAAATAAGCCAGCACATCAAAATACACCGCTGTTAAAAAACAAAAACCAGCAATTAAGCTGGTTTTTGTAGGTTATGTGCGATTAGTTTTTTAAATCTATGGTGTATAGCGCAAAACCATTTTCATCTGTTTTAAGTGGTGAGGTAGGCGCAACTGCAGGGAGTGTTTGTGCAATAGTAGCTACTTCATCAAGCGGTGATGTTCTAAACACAACATTTAGCTCTGTGCTGGTGGTCACGGTGCTAAAGCGCCAGTTATTATCGGCCGAAGGGTCAATACTGCCTGTGCTACTTTTAGCGGCTTCGCTAATAATATAACTACGCAGCACACCGCGGTTTTCATCTGGGCCTTCAAATGTTTCACGGCTAGTACCGTCAATCGCCGGGAAGTTACCGCCACCCGATGCACGATAGTTATTAGTTACAATTAAAAACTCTGCCTCTAAATCTATCGCTTCACCTTGGTATTGCAAGTTAGTAATGCGCGAATTGTTTTCACTTATTAATACGCCATCGTTGTCGTATCGTTTTGGCTGAGTGACGTCAATTTCAAAGGTAACGCCGTCAATAATGTCAAAGTTAAAAGTGGGAAAAGTGGTATCGAGTAGGTTTTGCTCAGCGCTGCTGTTTACATCAATTTGATTAAACTGACCCGCAGAGCGTTCAAGCCACTCTTTAACATCGCTACCTGTTACTTTTACCATACGAATAGTGTTTGGAAACACATATAAACTAACGGTATCTAGTAAGGTAATATCGCCTGCTTTTACATTGGTGTAATCTTCAATACCATTGCGCCCAGCTCTAAAAGGGGCTGCTGCCGAAAGCACGGGTAAGCCATCAAGCTCAGTGCCTTGAATAAACGCTTTACCCCACGCTATTTGTGCATCTGATACTATTTGAATTGACGGGTCGTCTTGCACCAAAGCAAAAAAGCTATAAATAGGGTTTGAAATTTCAGCAAATGGTTCGCTCACCCAATCAATCGTTGCTTGGTGTTCAAGTTCAATTGCGGCAGCTACATCGGTATCTACAGCAGCTAAATCAATAAAGTCGCCGTTTTCATCTGTACCACTAATGGCGCGGGTTTCTACTTTTGAGCTGGTTACTTCCCAGCCGCCTTCATCGTTTGGCTCAACAATTAAATCAATAACCCCTAAGTTATTGCCAAAAAAGCCAGGCATAACAGCCGGTACGCCATTAAGTTTACCGTTTACGTTATCAATACCCGCCGATTCATAGCCATTGTACGACGAATCACCCGGAAACAAACGGTGGTTATGACCAAACAATATGGCGTCTACGTCATCTACTTTAGACAGGTAAAGGGCTGTATTTTCAGCGAGGTCTTCTTGGGCGCTGGCTGTTAACCCAGAGTGCGGAATGGCAATAATAATATCGGCGCCTTGTGCTTTCATTTGTGGAATGAACTTTTCAGCAGTAGCAACAATATCTTTTGCAATTACCTTACCTTGTAAGTGCGCGCTATCCCATTGCATAATTTGCGGTGGGGTAAGGCCTAAGTAACCAATTTTAATTGTTTGTTCGTTGCCGTTTATATCAAATACGGTTTTATCTTGAAGGTAGTACGGTGTGTAACGGTTTTCATCGTTGCTGTCGTCATCATCACCATCATCAACGTATACATTGGCATTAATATACGGGAAGTCGGCACCACTTAATGTGGCATCTAAAAACTCTAAGCCAAAATTAAATTCATGGTTTCCTAAGTTAGCAACATCGTAATCAAGCAAGTTCATTGCTTTAAAGGCTACATGGGTTGCGCCATTTAAAATATCGTCTTTACGTACAATCGCTTCGTAATCGCCAAGCGGGCTGTTTTGAATTAAATCACCATTATCAACAAGTACACTGTTTTGCACTTCATTGCGGGCTTCTTTTATAAGGGTAGCGGTATTAACAAACCCTAAGGTTTCTGATGGGGCTTGTGCAAAGTAATCGTAGTTAGATAAATACATGTGTATGTCGGTTGTTTCCATCACGCGCAAAGTAACCGGTGCAGGCTCTGGTGTTTCCACAACGACAGGGTCGTTATTATCGTCATCATCAATGTCGCAGCCACTCAATGCGAGTGCAATAGTCAGTGCCAATGTTGATTTTAAAACGTGCTTTTTAGCGATTCGATTTTTCATGGTCATTCCGTGTAATTTAAAAAGAGTACAGTAAAAAAGATTTATTAAAGTATGATGAATTAAAATGTGAATCCAGATTTACATTTTTAGGTGGTGCATTTATAGTAATGTCTTCTACCCAGATGAGCACACACTATGAGTATATCTATGTACGCATTTAAAAAAATTAAAAAATCTTTATTATTAATTGCTTGCGCTTTAACTAGCTTTACAAGTTATGCAGTTGATGAGCAATTTGTACGTTATCAAGCGGGGCGTTATGCAATTAAAAATATCACGTTAATCGATGGCACCGGCAAACCGGCACAAACTAATCAAACGGTTGTAATAAATAAAAATAAAATTGTGAATATAGGCGCCACAGCAGAAGTAGGCGTCGCTAAAGGTGTGAATATTATTGACGGTAGTGGAAAAACATTAATTCCGGGATTGGTGATGATGCATGAGCACATGTTTTATCCAACTGGCAAGGCTCATTACACCGAAATGCTTTACAGCTTTCCTCGCCTATATTTAGCAGGCGGTGCAACCACAATTCGTACTGCAGGCACCACTGCACCATATGCTGATTTAAAATTAAGAGATGATATAAACGCAGGTAAAAGTTTAGGCCCAGATATAGATGTAACGGCGCCGTATTTAAATGGCCCCGGTTTACCTATTTTAAAAATAAAGTCGCTACGCGATGCAGACGATGCTAAAAAAATGATGGACTACTGGGGCTTAGAGGGGGTTACCTCATATAAAGCGTATATGCATATTAATCAAAATGAGCTTGATGTTGTTATTAAAAAAGCGCACGAGCAAAATAACAAAGTAACGGCTCATTTATGTTCAGTTACATACCGCGAAGCAGCCGCTTTAGGTATTGATAACCTAGAACATGGCTTTTTTGCCGCCACCGACTTTGTTAAAAACAAACAAAAAGATGTATGCCCAAGTAATAAAGACGTACAGCAATCGTTTGTTGAGTTAGATATAAACTCGCCAGAAGTAACGAGTCTAATAAATTACTTAGTGGCTAAAAATGTAGTACTTACCTCTACACTTACTGTATTTGAAACCTTTACTAAAGGTCGCCCTAAAGCCTACCCAAAAGCACTTGATGCATTAATACCGCAAGTACGTGATCAATACGAGTCGCGCTTTGAAAAAATAGCAAAGCAGAGCGAATCTAGTTGGCCTTTAGTATTTAAAAAAATGATGCAGCTAGAAAAAATGTTTGTAGCCGCTGGTGGTAAATTAATGGTGGGCACTGACCCAACAGGTTATGGCGGCGTTATTGCTGGCTTTTCCAACCAGCGTGCAATTGAATTACTCGTAGAGGCTGGGTTTATGCAGCCACAAGCAATAAAAATAGCTACGTTAAATGCAGCGCAGTATTTAAATAAGCAAAATACAATAGGTAGTATTGAAGTAGGTAAACATGCCGACTTGGTTATTGTTAATGGCGACTTTGCTAAAGATGCGTCGGCTATCCGTAATATGGAAACTGTATTTAAAAATGGTGTAGGCTATAACTCAACAGCACTTTTCGATAACACTAAATCGGTTGTTGGGCTTCATTAAAATAATAAAGGAAATCAGGATGAAAAAATCACTACTTTCGGTGGCATTAGGTTTTGCTGCACTTGGTGCGTTTAACGCGCAGGCAAACCTTGATCAACACGTTAAAAATGTAGAGCAGCAGGTAATTGAATGGCGACGCGACTTTCACCAAAATCCTGAGCTTGGTAATCGCGAAACGCGTACCGCAGGCATTGTGGCTAAACATTTAAAGTCGTTAGGTATGCAAGTACAAACCGATATTGCTTACACAGGTGTTGTTGGTATTTTAAAAGGCGCAAAGCCTGGCCCTACAGTAATGCTACGCGCCGATATGGATGCGCTACCGGTAACAGAAAAAACAGATGTGCCATTTAAATCAACCAAAACCACAAATTTCCGTGGCGTTGATGTAGGCATAATGCACGCTTGTGGCCACGACACGCACGTAGCTATGCTAATGGGCGCAGCCGAAGTATTAGCAAATATGAAAGATGAATTGCATGGCAACATCATGTTTGTGTTTCAGCCTGCTGAAGAGGGCGCACCTTTAGGCGAAGAGGGCGGTGCAGAGCTAATGCTTAAAGAAGGTATATTTAAAAAATATAAACCTGACGTAGCATTTGGCCTGCATATTACATCGAGCCTACATACGGGGAAAATTGGCTATCGAAGTGGGCCGTTTATGGCCAGTGCCGATCGCTTTGAAATAACTGTACATGGTCGCCAAGCGCATGGCTCTGCACCGTGGACAGGCGTTGACCCTATTGCTGCCGCTGCGCAAATTGTAACGGGCGTTAACCATATTGTTAGCCGCCAAGTAAATATAACCAAAGAGCCTGCTATTGTGTCGTTTGGTAAAATTGCCGGTGGTGTGCGTAATAATATAATTCCTGAAGAAGTTGAAATGGTTGGCACTATTCGTAATTTTGATATGGATAATCGCGCGCAAATCTTTGAAAATATTAAAACAACCGCTACACATATTGCTAAATCATCGGGGGCAACGGCCGATGTGCATATTCACGAAGGTTACCCAGTAACGGTTAATAACCCTGAACTTACTGCGCAAATGTTACCTAGCCTTGAAAAAGCAGCCGGTAAACAAAACGTGCAAGAAATGGGTAAAATAACCGGCGCAGAAGACTTTTCGTTTTATGCCCTAGAAATACCTAGTGTATTTGTATTTTTAGGTGGTACGCCTGACGATCAAGACTTGAAAACGGTAGCAAGTAACCACTCACCTTATTTTTATGCCGATGAGTCATCGTTTAAAGTGGGTACCAAAGCGCTTAGCCAATTAGCGGTAGATTATTTAAATAGCCAAAAATAATGCCGTAGTTACCCAGCGAGTAAAGTAATTGCTAGCTGGGTATTGTTGTTTATATTAACAAGCTGCACTATGTGTGCACTTTAACCTAACACGTTTAAATTTATGTCTGATCAACCCTTTTTGGCACCTAAGCAACAACGCAGTCAACAAACCCAAGAAAAACTATTAAAAGCGCTGCATCACAGTTTAAAAAGTAAGTTTTTTGAGCACATAAGTATAAAAGAGCTGGCCGATTACGCCGAGGTGTCGGTAGGTACGTTTTACCGTCGCTTTAAAAATAAAGAGTCGCTGCTGCCCATGTTGTATCAAGACTTTGGTATTGCATTAGATAACTGGGTAACAGAGCTTGAGGCGCAGCACTATAAAAACTTAGACGATGTAGTTAACACTTTATGCCATAAAACCTATGTGTTTTTATCATCACAGCAGGGGGTATTTAGAACGCTACATTTAAATTCGCGTTTGCACAGCGAGTTATTAGGCAGTGATAAACACATAAACAGACGAGTAATTTATCAGCGTTTAGCGCAATTAATTAGCCAAACAGATACCAAAGTGAGCGAGGCGGCGGCAGGTACGGCAGTATTTTTAATTGTCAGCTCATTGCTTGATAAAGTGCTGTATCACGATTTAACCCCTGCGATAGCCTGTGATTTATCGGCGCAGCAATACGCGCAAGAACTACCTAAAATTATTTTAGCTTATTTAGGTTAAACACCTTTAAACATGCTCAAGGAGAGTAAAATGAAAATTACTGGAAGCTGCTATTGTGGTGAAATTAAATACCAAGCTCAGTCGCAAAATAATAACGTACTTGTATGTCATTGTAGCGATTGCCAACGCATGTCGAGTGGGCCATTTAGAGCGGTAATTATGGCTGAGCCAAACTCGGTGGTATTTACTAAAGGCGAGCCAAAAGAGTATGTTAAAACAGCACAAAGCGGTAATAAACGCGCACAAGGTTTTTGTGGTACGTGCGGCACTACACTTTACGCAACCAACGAAGCAAAAGCCGATAGAGTGTACGGCCTGCGCATAGGGGCAGTTGATCAGCGTGATGAGTTTACCCCAGCTGCGCAAATTTGGTCGCAATCAACGCTTACATGGCTAAACGATTTACACCAAGTGCCGGCTTTTGAAACTACGCCTAAATAAACAGGTAGGCTATTAATGAAAACACTGACAAAAACAGCCTTATTAGCAAGTGTACTACTGACGAGTTTTGCGCAGGCAAAACCCAGTAATGTCGACTTTTTAAATACAGGCAAAGCTAATCCTAACTTACCATTTTCGCAAATAGTAAAAGCCGGTAATACGCTTTATATGTCGGGGCAAATAGGGATTAACCCTGCAACCGGTAAGTTAGCAGCGGGTGGTTTTGAAGGTGAAGCTAAGCAAACCCTTGAAAACATTAAGCGCACTTTAGAGCAGCATAACTACAGCATGAGCAATATTGTAAAGTGCACTGTTATGCTTACCAATATTAGCGATTTTAAAGCGTTTAACGCTATTTATACGCAATACTTTAGTGCGCCGTATCCTGCACGTAGTGCATTTGCAGTAAACGCGTTAGCCCTTGATTCGTTAGTAGAAGTAGAGTGTATTGGTGCTGTATAACACCAATCGACTTAAATATTTAATCATTCTAACGTGCTAAATAGAGCGCTAACAGCGTTGTAAATTTCTTATGTAGAACAACTGCATGTCGATATTCATGCTTTGTTATCACGCTATTTATCTGTCGCTATAAATGCCTAATAACTTAACACGATTGGTGTAAGTAATTTTAGGTTGCGTAATTTTATAAAGATAACGTTGCGCTTTAAATTTGTGTGAAATTTTTTTAACCAAATGACTGTCTATTTATAAGACAGTCATTTGGAGAAAAATATGTGTAGTTCACCGAAAAGTAGCCGAGCAGTTAAAAAGTCAGCCATTAACTTTAATGACGAACTAACCCAAGAGCAGCGTTTGCGCTTTGCTGCAAAAGCTAATTTAGCACAGCTGCGCCGCGAACAACGACAAGCTGCTAATAAGCGCTTTGAGCAAAAGCATCGCCCCGCAAAAAAGCCAGCAACGGGCTTGTTTTCATGGCTACAGCAGCTAGTAAGTTAACTATTATTAAGCGTGGTGTTTTTGCCGCTAAACCATCCACATGTAGCACATAACACACCTGCACCTGCACATAACCAAAGCGGCGCACTCCAGCTGCCGGTACTTGTATGTAGCGCCCCAGCTACCATAGGGCCAATAGCCGCTAACAAATAGCCAATACTTTGTGACATACCCGAAAGCGAAGCCGCTTGCGTGGAGTTATCGGTACGTAAGCTAATAAACGACAGCCCTAAAATAAAACACGCCCCCGAGCTAAAGCCAAGTAGTAGCGTCCACACTAATGCAAAGCTTGGCATATAAAGTAGCCCTAGCGCACAGCACGCACTCAGTGATGCAAGTATAAAGCTAAGCGCACTTTGATCTTTTAATTTTCCTAGCAAAGGTATAAGCACAAGCCCAGGTATGGCGGTCGCAATTTGAAAAGCACCATGATACGCGCCTGCTTGTGTTGCGCTTTGGCCCGCTTCGGTGAGTATGCTAGGCAGCCAAGTAATAATGATGTAATTTAAAAATGAATTTAGCCCCAGTAACAAGGTAATTTGCCAAGCAAGTAGGTAGCGCCACACGCTTTTATTAAGTGTTGAGGCCTGTGCTGTTTGTGCCGGTTTTGTGTGTTTATTTAATTGCGCCATCCACACAATTAAAGTGGTAATTGTAATGAGTGCACTTGCCCCTAATGCAAACTGCCAACCTAACTCTTCATATTGGCTAAGTGGATAAACTAATGCTGAAAAGCCACCCGAGGCAATGCCCATAGTGAGTACATAAGCAGAGGTCATTACCGCCACTTTTGCCGCAAAGTCGCGTTTTATTATACTTGGTAACAATACGTTAGCTATGGCAATACCTGCGCCTATTATGGCTGTGCCTACAAATAGCATAATGGATGAATTAACCACCCGTGCGGCAATACCCAGTAATATTAAAAATACAGCAAAAAACAATGTGCGCTCAAGCCCTTGGCGTTTAGCCAGGCTTGCAGCCATAGGCGATATAATGGCAAAGGCAATTAGCGGTAAGGTGGTAATAAAGCCTGCTTGCGAAGCGGTTAAATTAAAATGCGCAATTATTTGTTCAAGCACAGGGGCAACCCCTGTAAAAGGCGCACGTAAATTGGCAGCAATAAGTAAAATACCTATTACAAGCAATACGCTTGAAAAGCGCGACATACCAGCATTACTGTGAGGTGTGTGAGTCATTATTACAAAATAAGTTAGCTAATTATTGGCGCTAGTATAAACAAATCAGCAGTATTATAATTTAGCTATACTGACATTAAATAACTAAAAACTGACAAAATATGTTTGAGCCTAAAGGGTGGGGATACCTACAAAACTACGAGCACATGGTACAGCCTATAATTGCCAAAGTAGATACCGCACAAGGCAGCAAAGAATACCCGTTACACACTCACCCTAAGGGGCAGCTAATTTTAGCGCTTGATGGTTATGTTACCTGCGAAGCGGCTAACAAAATGTGGATGGTGCCAACGCACAGCGCTATTTGGGTACCTGCAAACACCTTACACAGCAATCGCGCATCTGATAACGCCAAATTATGTTTTGTATTTATTGATGCCAATAAGCACGGCATGCCACAGCATACCTGTACATTAGCAATAACGGGGCTGGTAAAAAGTTTAATGCTAAAACTAGCAAGCGAACACCAAGCCTATAATGAAGACACTAAAACAGCACGTTTAGCTCAGGTACTGTTTGATTTATTAATTGAAATGCCCGCCCAGCCGCTCGACTTTGTGTTATCTAAGCATGCGGTTATTCAAGCAATGGGGCAGCAGTTACTCGCACAGCCAAATAATCGTAAAACCCTTGCACAATGGGCACACGACTTTGCTTTAACCGAGCGGACGTTGGCACGGCTTATAAAAAAGCAAACCGGTATGACCTTTGGTAAGTGGAGAATGCAATTACATATAATTACAGCGCTGCAGGCACTATCAGATGGGCAAAGTGTACAGCAAGTGTCGGCGTTATTGGGGTACGAATCGGTGAGTGCGTTTATAACTATGTTTAAAAAGGTAATGGGAAAGTCGCCCACTAAATATATGGGCGACTTAAATTAACCTTTATACATGGTTTTACCACGTGTACGTAGCTGAAAGCATGGCGTTACGCGGTTTACCCGGGAAGTACCTATCGCCAGTAAAGCTGGTGTAATCAGCACGCTCTGCATAAGCTTCGTCGGTAAGGTTAATTATACGTGCAAGCACTTCTAAATTATTGGTAACTTGCCACTTTGCACGCAAGCTTAAAATATCATGCCCCTCGTAGCTATGTAGGTTTTCTGGGTCGGTATAGTAACTACTTACGCTATGCCATTGCAGTGCAAGCGCTAGGTTATTAAAGGCTTGCCAGGTTAAATCAAGGTTAGCCACATTGCGAGGCGCGGTGTCTACGTTGTTACCGTTTATATTTAGCCCATTAATTAACTGATTATTGGTATACGTGTGCTTTGCATGTGTACCTGCAAATTGTAAGTTAAGCGTTTTGCTTAATGCATAATCTACTTCAAGCTCAATACCTCTGTGACGTGAACTGCCATCATTAACGTTAAAGAAGTCGCTATCGCGATAAATAGTATTGTGTTTGCTCATAGCATACACAGCCAATGCGTAACTTATATTGCTGTAATATCCTTTTAAACCAAGCTCGGCATTATTGGCTATTTCGGGGTTTAAATCGGCGGTGGTTTGTTCGCGTTGTAATTGGTAAAGCTCTGCCGCTTGCGGCGCTCGGTAGCCACGCGAAAAGTTAGCGTATAGCGTATTGTTATTGTTGACCTTGTAGCTCACGCCAAATTTAGGTGAGGTATTGCTAAAGCTATTTTTACCACTGGCTGGGCGGCTATAACGGCAACCGCCAAAACCACATTCTGTGCCGTCTTCTGTTGTGCGCCCTGTGAGCATATTATTAGTGTAATCGTACTGCATATGCTCATATCTTAGGCCGGCGCTAATAAACCATTTATTTAATTGCCACTCAACTGATGCAAACGGCGCATACAGGGTTGCGTTTACATCATAATCGTAGTGTTTGCCTTGCGGTACTGTGGCTACTAAAAATGCAGAGCCTTGAGTTGGCTCGTTTTGGCTTTGAGTAAAGTCGCTGCGAGTGTATTCGCCATCAAGCCCTAGGTTTACTTTTATATTACTTTGCAAGTTATGTTGATAAAGCGATTGCACACCTATGCCTGTTTGACTGTTAGTTTCAAGCGGGGTGCCAGGTAAAAAGTGCTTAAAAAAGTCCATGCTTTGGTCGCGCACATAAGGCGTAATAGAAAGCACATTGCTGTTTTTTAATTGCCACTGGGCGTTGCTCCACGCTCTAAATGAGCGGGCTTTTCTAAATGCATCGGGGTCAAAGTTTTGCTGTGCTATGTCTTCGTTTTTATAGCTTTCAAAACCCGTAATAAAGCCCGCAGTGTGCTGATCTAAATTTGTGTATGTAAGGCCAGAGGTAAGCAATAGGTTTGAGCGCTCAAAACGATGACGAATATTTATTTTTTGCTGTTTAACGCTTTCATCATCGCGGTAACCGGTATCGTCGGTAACACTAGCGTTTATGCCAATACCACTGTTGCCGTAGTCTTGCCCAGCGCGAAGCTTATAACGGGCATATCCGTATGAGCCATAATCAAGCCCGACTAATCCACCGCCTTGGGTTGTATCAGGCGTTATTACGTTAATTACACCGTGTACGGAGTTTGAGCCATAAAGTGCAGAGCCCGGCCCTTTTAATACTTCAATACGCTGCGCCATTTCGCTATGCGCTTCAAATAGCTCGTTAATATTACAAAAGCCTGCGGCACGCAGTGCAATGCCATCTTCAAGGGTTAGTATGCCGCCACAGGCTGCCGCGCCCGAGAGCACCGGCGAGCGAAGTGCCGGTAGGTATTCTTGCCCATTTCCGCGCTGTACGTTCGCACCTGCAATACGTTGTAACGACTCTTCAACATGAGTAGGCGCAATGCTATTTAACTGCGCTTCAGATAAGGTACTAATAGTGAGCGGATAGAGTGTAGCCAGTGCTTCTGTACGTGATGCGGTGGTTGTTATGGTTTCTATTGCATCATCGTTTTTATTATCAGCAAGTGCAACGTGGCTGAGTGGTAATAACAGCGGCAAAATATAAGGTTTCATACATTCCTTTAAGGTGAGTAACGCTTTATTAACGCCATGGTAAGGTGTTTTAAACAGTTTTTAAACCGCTTGCGTTAAAGTGCGCGTATTCTATATACCCGGTAAGTTAGCGATAATATAAAGCAAGCCGCAGCGGGCACGGTTAAAGCAAGTAGGGCTAAGTGCTCATAAAGCATAAACCCGCACACTCCACCTAATAAAAAGCCGGCAATAATAAGTATAAATATTACGCCTTTGCGGGTATCAAAGGGTTCACCTTTTAGCGCTTTGCCTATCATTAAACCTAGGTCGGTAAAAATACCGGTTAAATGAGTGGTGCGCACTACTGCGCCGCTGTAGTTAGTGGCAAGGGCGTTTTGTAAACCACAGGCGGCAGAGGCAAGCGTTATGCCATAAACATGGGCGCGGCTGAGTAAATAGGCGCTTAAAAGCAGCAATAGGCCTTCAATAAATAATAGGGTGTCGTAATGGCGCCCCAGCTTTAACGAGCCGCCGGTAAGTAAAAAACCAGAAAGGGCAGAGCCAAGCATAAAGCTCAGCACTACAGCCAATAGCAATAGTGCGCTAGAGATGTTACTCATTAATGTAATGCCAAGTAGCGTTACACTGCCCGAAAGGTGCGAAATAGCCTGATGCTCAAACCCTAATAACCCAATAGCGTTAACAATGCCAGCAATAAAGGCGAGTGTAAACGCGCCGTACTCAACCCATTTTGGTAATTTAGTTAACATTGCCTACCTTATTAATGCACACCGAATTGTGCTTTATAGCGCTTTATTTGCTCATCAACGAGTGTGGTGTCGACCATGCCGTGCTTAAAAGCAATATAAACAGGTAGGGCGTAGCCTTCAAGCTGCTTAGCATGAATGTTTTTATAGCCTTTTGAGTACCATAAACCGGCTTGATAATTAGTTATTGCGTAGTCAACACGCTGTTTATCAAGCAAATCAAACGTGGCTTTAGTGGAGAGTGAATGCATAAAGTTGCTTTGTTTAATATTGTATTCTTTTGCCAGTACACTGGGTAATTTAACGCCTCTTAGCATAGCAATGCGTGAATTTGATAAGTCATTATTAAGGTTTGCTTTTTCTGTGCTAAATAAACCAAATTGAGTGGTGTGTAGCGGCTCAGTGGTAAATTCTAAATATTGCGCACGCTCGGTATTATTAGCCAACGCAAAGTAACAATCGTAGTAACCTAACGTCATTTCTTTTTTAATGCGTGCCCACGGTAAATGCACCACCTCAATGTTTAAATTTAAATTACGCTCTATAAAAGCTAAATAGTCTATGTCTATGCCCGTAAAGGTATGTGTTTCATCGTCATAAATTGTAAAAGGCGGGTAATGGGTAGTTGCACAGCGCAATGTTTTATTAGGCGCTGCTAATAAAAGCGAAGAAAAACTAAAAGCTAAAAGCAGCAGTAATGTGCGCATAAATGTAAATCCGATTTTTTCTTATGTTAGTGTGTTTATTATACAGCGATATTCGGTTTTGAGGGGATGATCTATGTATTTTTTCTTCTCGTATAAGTTTAAATTTTAAGAGATAACCATGTTTAACGCAGAGCAGCAATCGCGAATTATAGAAATGGCGTGGGAAGACAGAACCCCCTTTGAGGCTATAGAGCAGTTATACGGGCTTAATTATTCACAGCTGGTATTGTTTATGCGAGAGCATATTTCAAAGGGGAGTTTTAAAGTGTGGCGTAAACGCCACGCAGGGCGTAAAACCAAGCATTTAAAACTGCGAGACCCAGCCATAATGCGCAGTCATTGCAAAACACAGTACAAGCCGAGATAAATAGCTGCTTGCAGTTTCATATGATGTTCAGGCGTGTTTGATAATCTTTAGCTATTAACATTATTAGAGATTATTTATGAAAGCGTTTTTATATACGGTTGTTTTAGCGGGTGCCTTGGTTAGCGTTAATGCACAGGCAAAGCCCGACAAAGACAATCACGGCCATAAAAATGGTCACCATAAACATCAGCAGCACAACTATAAAAGCAGTAAGAAACTATCTAAAAAGCAGCAAAAAAAGTTAGTGCGTGCTGGGTGGACGCCACCAGGGTTAAGTAAGCGTTACCATAGAGGCGATTACCTAGACCGCAATATATATAAACAAGGCCGCGTTATTGAACGTTCTAGAGATAATGGTACAGTAAGTATAAAAATAGACAGTACAGTTATACACATGGTGCACGATACCCGAGAAATACTTTCAATTTTAACTCGTTAAGTACAATTTATAAGGATATTTAAATGCTCATTGCACTGGCTATAATCATTGGCTTTTTTTTATTAGTGACCTTATTGCCTATGTCGTACAGTCAGCACTACTTAGTGCGCAGCTGCGACTTTGTTCGACTACAGGTATTTTATATAGCCAGCGCTGTTGCAATTATATCGTTTTATTTACTGTGGCAAAGCGGCAATAGCGGGTATTTGTATACTGCTTTAACCGCATTACTAACCATGGCATTACAAGGTAAGTGGATATTTCCTTACACTTGGCTTGCTAAAAAAGAAGTTAAAACGGCCTCCGTGAGCGAAGATCACAGTGTTAGAATCATGTCGGCTAATGTGCTTATGTCAAACCACAATAGTGAGCAACTAATCTCACTGGTTGATAAACACCAGCCCGATTTATTAATTACCCTTGAAAGCGACAGCTGGTGGGAAAATAAATTAGCTGTTCTTAAAAAAAACTACCCCTATTATATTGAATGCCCTAAAGACAATCGCTACGGCATGCATTTATACAGTAAATTTAAAATTCTTGATGCGCAAATATGTGAGCTTATTGAAGATGATATTCCTTCAATTCATATCCTGTTCGAAAACAATGAAGGCCTTGAAATGCAAGGGCACTTTATACACCCCGCGCCACCAAGTCCCACTGAAGAAGACTCATCGCGCCCACGTGACTCAGAGCTAATAATGGTCGCTAAAGCACTTAAAAAGCCAACACGCCCGACCATTGTAGCCGGTGACTTAAACGATGTGGCATGGTCGCGCAGCACCCGTTTATTTATGCAAATAAGTGGTTTTTTAGACCCACGTAAAGGCCGTGGCTTTTATAACACCTTTCACGCAAGTTACTTTTTTATGCGTTGGCCGCTCGATCATTTATTTCACAGCCAAGGGTTTAAAGTAAAGCGCATTAAGCGCCTTGCTAAATATGGCTCCGACCACTTTGCACTACTCACTGAGCTGGTGTATGAAAACGCCAAGCAGCATTCATTAGAAGATAAATCAGATGAGCTTAAGCAAGAAGAAATACAAGAGCTTGCTATGAGTAAAGCTGATAAACGAAAAGTACCAAGGTTTGAGGAGGGCTAGCTGTTAGCTATTAGCTATTAGTTTTTAGCTGTTAGTAAATACGTTTTAACTTGAACGCTCAGGTTTAATTCATGATATTTCATCAAACTTGATTACTTCATCAGCTAGTGTAGGTCGGATAAGCGAAGCGCCATCCGACACAGTAAAATACCTTGGAAATATTTTATGGTTTCGAGTGGCTGGAGAGTGCACGAGTAGACATTGATGAATCGTGATATGAGGAGTCAAGATTAGAACCCTTTGGCCTGATGATGTGAGAGTTAGCTGTGCTTCAATATTGAGTATATTTGTACTCTTTTTTTGTTTTGCGCCAGATATATGTTCCTCCAATTAAAAATAGAGCAACAATAAAAGGTGTCAACTTGTTGTCTGACTTCCAAGCTTGTTCAGATTCTTCATAAGAACGAACAAGCAGTCCATTCACTTTTAACTCAAAAAAATTATGATATATGTTCGAAGAGTAGATTGGCGAATGCGTATCAGAAGCCTCAAATAAAATAGTAACAAGCTGATCTTTTGATTTCAAAAGAGACTCTTCAACAATGCCTTGCCCATTTGATTTTGACGGGTAATTAAAATTCATTGGATCATTAACAAACCCGAAGCGTATTCCATAATCATGTGCTTGAACCCAATCAACAAGACCACTTTTTTCTACAAGGTCACTTTTAAAAGGAAAGCCACTATTAACCTGATTTAGATTTACAAACCCGATGACTAGGCCTAATGCGATGGAAATAACTGATAAAGATAAATTTTTATAATATGTTAATTTTGTCATTTATTAACTCAAATAAGCTCCTTGTTAGTTCGAGCGATAAAAATCAGTTTCGGGCTCAATTCCAAGGGCTTTAATGTGCCATGAGCGGACTGTCGTAACCTTAGACTCTTGTTATGCGCTGATACACCTATTATTCTCATTGATTTGGTGTATGGCGACTTTTAATACCTGCAAACAAATTTTAGCTGTATACATTGTAGGGTTAAAGCCTGTACTCATTTGTTCAAATGGGTGAATGTAATTCCTAAAATCTCTGAGTGCATGACTAAATTTATGAACGTCATGATGCAATAAATTTATCTCTTTTGAAACATCGATAAAATTTGCAAGTGACCACTCTTGAAATGGCCTTACCTTCTGTTCCCGATTTTTGGGTGCGCTATTAGCGCAATTAAATATCCTTGGATTACTAGTTGCAACGCCAAGTAAAATACCCTCAAGAGTACTACCAGCCATAAGAATTACAGAGAGTGGAGCGTTAGCAGAAAAACAGTTTTCTATTTCTTTAATTCTATACTCAAGCACGCTAGTTATAGTGCTATCCAATTGAAGGTTAGATAGCTTTAAATCCTTAAACTCTTGGTTGAGAAAACCTTCTTCATCATTTGTTTTCTTAGGAGTAGTAAATTCAACTTTATCTAGTTTTTGAAACGAGATATCCGCGTGGTTTCTTACAACTTTCCATTTATCAAATGCGAGATATTTATTGAATTCTGAGATATGTAAATCAAGTTTTTCAGGGGTTTCAATAAAGCTAACAGGAGAGAATAAGTTTTTAATACATTTATCAATATTTGGTGTGCCATTGATTGCTGCAAGTCTTTCATCGGTATACATCCAACGCGAAGGAAAGCCTTGTCCGTAACTGTCACTAAATCCCAACTCATTGAAGAATTGAATTATTTTAGGCCCACTTCGGTATTCTGTTTCTTCATTGATAAGAATGCGAAGTTTTTCTAATGTTTTCGTTCCTAGAATCAAATCTCAAATCCTTGACTTTGCTTAAGCGCATAACAGCTTATTAAACACCATTTTGGTGGTTTATAACACACCAAAACGGCGTATATTACATACTCCGATAATTTCATCAATAATTACCTTTATAAACATGTTATTGAAATAGTGTTAATTCAAAGCTTGTTATTTTGCATCAAAATGGCGGTTAATAATGTTATCGGGCAAAATTAGGAACCTACTCATCAAAACAAGAATAACTTTAACTTTTTCAGTGTCCGGTTATCGCTCATTATTGCCTGTCAGGTTAAGTCTAGTGAAATAGATTGCATTGCATAGTTAAAGTTTTTATATTGTTCGGCAATATTTTACTTGGTGCTAATGAAGCACTGCGTGCAAAGGAAAGCATGTGAATTATAAAAAAATGTACTACCCAGTTAAGGCGCTTGCTGCCTTATCTTTAGTTGCAGTTGCAATCAAGTACTGGATGCCAACGGAGATTGGCTTTGCGTTTATGCTATTACCTTATTTGGTTTTGTATTTTTTAGCGAGTGCTAACAACTACCAAAATAAACGACTCTTTCTTATCAGAATTATAGCTGCATTATTTACTATTATTTTAGCGCCAGTTCTCATTTTTGGCATTGAACCTGACCCTCAGGCCGGAATCTAACTGCAATTAGTGCCTCAGAATTTATTATATTATTTTTTAATGTTGATAATGATTAAGAAGAAAAATGTACATTTTCAGCTATTAGTATTTAGTTTCGTGGGGTTTGGTCAGTAAAGGATGAGCTCTGCTGTAATCTAATTTTAAAGAAAAAAACCTAAAAGAGATTACCCACTTTTAGGTTTTTTATATATTGGTATTTATAGCTAAATTAGCTATTAATCATAATACATTTGATATTTACAAACTCGCGCATACCAAAGCCGCCATGTTCTCGGCCGTAGCCACTTTCTTTAACACCACCAAACGGTAGGTTTGGTTGGGCAAGGCCGTAACCGTTAATGTTGATCATACCGGTATCAAAGTGCTTTTTAGCCAGTTCAATGGCTTTTTTCTCATCTTTAGAGAAAATACCACCGCCTAAACCATAGCGAGAGTCGTTGGCGATACGCATTGCATCGTCGTTGTCTTTTGCTTTAATGAGCGAGGCTACAGGGCCAAATAACTCGTCATCGTATGCTGGCATGCCCGGCGATAAATTATCAAGAATAGTCGGTGGGTAGTAGTAACCTGTTTGCGATGGCACTTCACCGCCTGTGACTACATTTGCACCGGCTTCAACAGATTGCATTACTTGGTCGTGAATTTTATCGCGTAAATCTTCACGTGCCATTGGGCCTAGATCGGTATCTTCGGCCATTGGATCGCCCATTTTTAATGCTTCAAATTGCGCTTTAATTTTTTCTTTAAAGTCATCATATAATGACTCTACAACCACAAAGCGTTTTGCCGATACACAGGTTTCGCCGTTGTTGATCATGCGCCCTGTAACACAGGTTTCAACAGCAAGGTCTAAATCTGCATCATCAAGTACTAAGTAGGCATCGTTACTGCCAAGCTCAAGCACTGTTTTTTTAACGTATTTACCTGCTTCTTCAGCTACTTTTTTACCGGTAGCGTCACTGCCTGTAAATGTTACGCCGCTGATTGCTTTGTGTGAAATAAGCGCGCTGGCAGTTTTGCCATCAATAAGTAAGTTGCTAAAGCAATATTCAGGGAAGCCCGCTTGTTTAAACAGGGTATCGATTTTCTCTGCCATACCAAATACATTACCGGCATGTTTAAGTACGGTGGTATTACCGGCCATAATGTTAGCTGCACTGTAACGAATTACTTGGTAAAGCGGGAAGTTCCAAGGCTGAATACCTAATAAAACGCCCGTTGGTTGGTAGCTAACAATAGCGCGGCCGCCATCCATATCGCGCTCTTCATCGCCAAGTACTTGTGGGCCGTTTTCGGCTGTGTAACGACAAATACCAGCGCACAGTTCAATTTCTTGAAAACCTTGCTCGTACACTTTACCCATTTCTTCGGTCATTAGCTTAGCAATGGCTTCTTTTTGCTCTTCAAATAAAGAGGCTAGTTTATTTAAATACTTAGCACGCTCGGTAAATGAGGTTTGGCGCCATTTTAAATATGTTTCGTGAGATTTTTCGACTACCTGCTCAGCTTCCTCTTGAGAAAGCAGCGTGTAGGTATCAATGGTTTGTTCAGTTGCGGGGTTGATTGTTTTAACTGTGTTACTCATTTTTATCTCCTTACAAATTAGTTATCAGTAAGGGTGCAAACACAAAGCCAGTTTGTTTTATAAAGTAAAATAGAGCTTAAGTTATTGAATAGTAGTCGCTTTAAATTTAATTGTGGGATGTAAATAAAAAGCGAGTGATGAGCAAGCAGTAAAAAATACTGCTTTATGCAAATTTTACAGCCTTAGTTAAACAGCTGCTGTGCTATTTGTTTTAGTAGGTAAGTTTCACGAATGATAGACAACCCTTGTTTTTCGCTAAGGCTCATTGTGCGCTCGTTGTGCGCAATGGCGTCGTATATATTGACCCATTTAGGCGTCATACCATTTTGTTGCTCGTAATGTTCAAGCTGTGCTTTGCCAAGCTCTTTGTCTGTATCGCATAAATAGCAATACGACTGTATATGTATAATATCAAAGTCGTCTTTGTACCAAGGTCGGTACTCTTCGTATAACCCAAAGGGTTTAATAACCTGTATATTTTGCGCGCCAGTTTCCTCGCTAAGCTCTCTTATTAACCCTTGCTCTAGGGTTTCACCTTCATCCACACCGCCGCCGGGTAAACTGTAGTCTTCGTAGCGATTGGTATACATTAATAAAATGTGTGCATCTTTAATCACAATGGCGCGGCCTGTGCGGCGGGTAAATTGAGTGCCTTGGTTTAAATTTATGCCAGGGTGGACCATTGTTTTTAATAATTGCATTTTGTCTCCTTTTTAAAAGCAAAATTATATCAGCTGGTATACTTAGGCGAGTAGTAAAAATAATTCTAATTATTTTTAAAAATTATGATCGGTATGGCTTAAGTTTACGTACATACTCGGTTGTTAAAATTAAACGTTAAAAGACTCAATAGTTTAATCATTTTTAAGAGATTCTAGTAGCCCCTTTTATTTGCAAAATAGGGTGCGTAGAATAAGAAGAAAAGCATAGGGATTTATCATGTTAAACATACTTTTAGTCGATGATGACGTTGAATTTAGTGACGTTGTTTGCCACATTGTCGAATTCCTCGGGCACAACATTTGTACTGCAACTAGCTTAAAAGAAGCACATCAATGGTTTGAAAATAATACCTTTGATCACGTATTACTCGATTTTATGCTGCCAGATGGCAGTGGTCTTCATTTACTCGATCATTTAAAAATGATTGGGCAGTCTCCAAAAGTGACGCTTATCTCTGGCCACCCTTCAGTAAAAGGGATTTTGGCAGACATGTGTGAGCAAGATGTTGGGCATTTATTAAAGCCGCTGCAACGCGAAGACCTAGAGCTGGTATTAAACGGCCCTAAAAAAACAGCTAAAAAAGCTAAAGTTCCGGCTATTACTCGCCATTTTAATAGTTTAATTGGTGAATCAGAGCCAATGCAAAAGCTTTACACCATGATAGAGCGCGTAGCTAAAACCAATGCTAACGTGATGCTAATGGGGGAAAGCGGTGCCGGTAAAGAAGTGGTCGCCCAAGCAATTCATAACGCAAGCCAATGCGAAGGCCCTTTAGTGGCGAGCAACTGTGGTGCTTTGTCTAAAGAATTAATAGGTAGTGAGTTATTTGGCCATGAAAAAGGGGCTTTTACAGGTGCAATTGCCCGTAAAGAAGGGGTGTTTGAGCAAGCAGATGGCGGTACGTTATTTTTAGATGAAGTAACCGAAATGCCTATAGATATGCAGCCAAACTTACTGCGTGTGCTTGAGACTAAAAAAGTAACACGTGTAGGCGGCAATCGTGAATTGCCTATAAACTGCCGCGTTATTTCTGCGACTAACCGTTCGCTGACCGACTTAGCGCAAAACAATATTATTCGTGAAGATATTTACTTTAGGCTTGCGGTTTTCCCCATTGATATACCTGCGCTGCGAGAGCGAAAAGAAGATATTCCACTGCTTGCGAAAGCCTTTTTAGAGCAACTTAACGATGAAAATGGCACTTCGTTTTATTGGCACAACGAGCAGCTAAAAGAACTACAGCAATACGAGTGGCCAGGCAATGTGCGTGAACTTCGCCACGCTATCCATCGCGCCTTTATTATGAGCGACCCACAATCGAGCGAAATTACACTTCCGGATAACTTAGAGTCGCCGTTTTCGCGTGTAAATACGCAAGTGGCCGATAACCATGTTTCGGCAGGGCAAACCATTGAAGAAGTCGAAAAAGAGTTAATCCACGCCACGCTAGATAAGGTGCAAGGTAATAAAACGCTAGCTGCGCAAATGCTAGGGATAAGTACAAAAACATTGTATAACCGATTAAACGCATACGGCGGAATTGGAGAATATAAATAACCTGAACTCTGAATAATAAACCTATCTCTAGCAGCTATTTTCAACGTTAACTGCGTTTAACTTGCTTGCAATAGGCCAGCTATTGACGCGTAAATTCACCTTGTTTTCATTAAAATATCTGGCTAGAGAAAAGAATTTGGTTATCACTATAATTTAATATTTTAGTAAGTCTCTTAACCAGAGTTCAGGTTAAACAAGTATAGGAATTAATATGAGTGATGAAAAAGAAGTTAATACGCTAAATAAATTGGTACATGATGCGAGAGCTCCACTGAATAGAATTTCTATGAATGCAGAGCTCATTAAACTGGTATTAGAAAACGATATGCCAAAAGACAAAGCGTTAGCAGCACTCGATAAAATAATTTCAAACTGTCAGCAATGTAGCGAAAGCTTGCAAAACATTACTGATTTTAATAACAAGTAGTCATTTAAAATTAGGTATTTACACATAATGAGTAAGCAAAAGCAGCAGGGTAAAACGAATATAACGTGGGCCGCTTTTATTGCAATAGTACTGTGCATTGTTGTTGGCAATGCAGTTTTGGCATTAAGTACTATTCAGGGATTAACGCAAACGCAAAAAAGCTTGGATAACACCAGTTTATTAGCCGATGCTATTGAGCGTCTTCACTTATCAATTGTGCAGGCAGAGTCTGGCCAACGCGGCTATTTACTCACCGAAGAAGAAGACTACTTAATACCTTATTACGATGCGATAGGGCAAATAGAATCGCAAAAGGAGCATGTAAAGTCTTTACACTCTGAAATTGATGGCCAAGCTGAGCGAATTGCTGAGCTATTAGTGTTAACAGAAGCTAAAATTAAAGAGCTTAAACAAACGGTTAAGCTGGCTACTAATGACAAAGAGCGCCGTGCGTTATATGTATTAAATACGCACAGAGGGCGAGAGCTGTACAAAGATATTCGCGTTAAAGTTAATGATATTCAAGACCGAGAATTACTGTTTAAGGTGAGCCACTTTTCTAAGCTGGCACAAATAAAAAATGAAGCAAAAATCACTTTTGCTATTACAGCGGTTACCAGTGCGCTTTTAATAATAGGTATGTTTTTATTAACCCGCCTAAATTTAAGAAACGCGGCTAAATACCGTGAGGAGCTTGAAAGACAAAACGAAACACTTGCAACAAAAGTGTCTGAGCGCACGCAAGAGCTGACCTTATATTCAGATGAGCTTAGCCGCTCAAACCGAGAGCTTGAAGAGTTTGCGTTTGTTGCCAGCCATGATTTACAAGAACCACTTCGAAAAATTCAAGCATTTAGTGACCGCCTAGAAACCATGTTTAAAGATGAACTGGGCGAAAAAGGCATAGATTACATAGGCCGTATGAAAAATGCAGCGCAACGTATGTCTAACCTTATTAACGACTTGCTAGAGTTTTCGCGGGTAACAACGCGAGGTAGAGACTTTGATGACACTGACTTAAAAGGCGTAGTTAACGACATTTTAAGTGATTTAGAAGTTGCCATTAAAGAAAGCAATGCACAAGTAGAGGTGGGCGAACTACCGGTTATACAAGCCGATAAAAGCCAAATGCAGCAGTTGTTTTTAAACTTACTGTCTAACGCTGTTAAGTTTAGAAAGCCAGGTGTTGAGCCACACATAAGCGTAATGTACGAGCACAAAGACGAGTTTAGTGAAGAGCATAACGAAAAAGTGGGTTGGCAAATTATTACCATAAAAGATAATGGTATTGGTTTCTCACAAGAGTATGCTGATAAAATATTTGTACCATTTCAGCGCCTGCATGGGCGTTCGGAATATAAAGGCACAGGGATTGGGCTTTCAGTTTGTAGGCGTATAGTTGAGCGGCATGGTGGGATAATTACCGCTCATAGTAAAGACGGTGAAGGGGCAACCTTCATAATAAAATTACCTGTGGAAACAACGCTTTTCACACTTCAAGGAGAGGCTTAGATGCCGTATTCAAAAGTGAAACCTATTACAATATTAATGGCAGATGATGACGAGGATGATCGCCTACTCACGCAAGATG
This sequence comes from Pseudoalteromonas sp. Angola-4, assembly GCF_028599265.1. Taxonomy (NCBI): domain Bacteria; kingdom Pseudomonadati; phylum Pseudomonadota; class Gammaproteobacteria; order Alteromonadales; family Pseudoalteromonadaceae; genus Pseudoalteromonas; species Pseudoalteromonas sp. Angola-4. The sequence continues at coordinate 100,973 of NZ_JAQREK010000011.1, forward strand.
CGCTAGCCGAAAGCCGTGTATTAAACGAGCTGCATTTTGTGGAAGATGGGGTTGAATTATTAGAGTACTTAGAGCGCAAGGGTAAGTTTGAAGATAAAAATTCATCGCCACGCCCAGGGTTGATTTTGCTTGATTTAAATATGCCACGTATGGATGGCCGTGAAGCACTTGAGGCCATTAAGGCAAACCCAAACCTTAAAGGCATACCGGTTGTTATTTTAACCACTTCTAAGCAAGAAGAAGACATGGTTAAAGGCTATAACTTAGGAGCGGCCTCTTATATTACTAAACCGGTAACGTTTGATGGCTTGGTTGATTTAATGAAAACCCTAGGAAAATACTGGGTAGAATTTGTAGAGCTGCCGACAACGTTTAACGACTAAATAAGTAGCAACATTAAGCCCCTAATTAGGGGCTTATTAAATGCAATTAAAAGGAGGTAGTATGTTAGATAAAGTGACTCGCTTACTTTTAGTAGAAGACGATGAAGATGATTACATTCTCACTTGCGACTACTTAGATCAGTTAGATTCACATACATTTGACATAGAATGGATAAGCTCTCCTGAGCAAGCAATAAGCATTTTAAGTAAAAACGATCACGATATTTGTTTGCTTGATTATCGATTAGGCGCCTCAAATGGGCTAAGTGTATTAAAAAAGGCCATTGCTAATGGATTTAGCGGGCCAATTATTATGCTTACGGGGCAATCTAATGATGAATTAGACTCTGCAGCACTTGATGCCGGCGCGGTAGATTACCTTATAAAAACAGAAATGAGTTCGAGCCGGTTTGCTCGCGCTATACGTTATGCTTTAGCGCGTAAAGATGTTGAAGGCGAGCGAGTAGAGCGTTTAAAAGCCGAAGCAGAGAACCGCTCAAAAGACAGGTTTTTAGCCCACTTAAGCCACGAATTACGTACCCCGCTTTCATCTATATTAGGTTACACAGAGTTACTGCTACAAAGCGACTTTAGCAAACAGGCCGAAAACGAATTAGGGGTTATTTACCGAAACGGTAAGCACTTGCTAAGTTTGTTAAACGACGTGCTCGATTTATCTAAAATTGCTGCCGACAAATTAGAGCTCACCTTAAGTGAAGTAAACTTAGATAGCATGCTGGCTGATGTTTACACCTTAATGCGTGTATCTGTGCTTGATAAAGGCTTAAACCTTCGCTTTGAGTCTCTACAGCCCTTACCTCTTATTGTTAGAGTAGATGCCACCCGCGTACGCCAAATACTCATTAACTTAATCAATAATGCGGTTAAATTTACCGAAAAGGGCGAAATAGTGGTTAGTGCCTGGACCGAGTGGGTTGAAGGCCAAGAAATGCTATTTTTTAGTATTAAAGATTCAGGCATGGGGATTGCCCCTGAAAAACAAGCATTAATTTTTAAACCCTTTGAGCAAATAGCCGATGTAGAATCGCGCTCTGTTGGCGGAGCAGGCTTAGGCCTTGCTATTTGTGCCGAGCTATTAGCGCGTATGCACGGCAGTATTGATTTAACCTCTAGAATGGGCGAAGGCTCTACCTTTACTATTTCGGTGTACCCAGGTGATATAAGTGAAGTAGAACGCCAAGTATTAAACTTTAGTAGTGGCTCGCAACTACAGACAAAATCAGCACCATGCAAAGTGACCGGCCGCGTATTAGTGGTTGATGATTTACGCGATTTACGCATGTTAGTTGGCCATATGATTAGCACATGTGGTGCGCGTGTAGACTACGCCGAACATGGCCAGCAAGCGCTTGAAAAAGTAAGAATTGCCGAGGCGTATCGCTCACCTTACGACATTATTTTTATTGATATACATATGCCTGTAATGGGCGGTAAAGAAGCGACAATAGAGCTTAGAAAAATGGGCTACACAGGCCCAATTATTGCGCTTACTGCCGCCACTATGAAAGGCATACATGAAGAGCTTGCCGCCCTTGGCTTTAACGATGTAATACCAAAGCCCGTTGATAGCTCTTCTTTGTATCAATGCTTACAAGATTACTTAGTATCGCCAGAGCATGCGCCTCAAGCTAAAAACATTCACAGCGACAAAGCTGTAATAGAGAAAAAACAGCGCTTTTTATTGGTTGAGGACGACCAAGATGCAGCGCAAATTACGCAGTTGCTGCTAGAAAGTTTAGGGGTAGAAACCGTTATTACCTCAACGTGTGCACAGTGTTTACAAACCCTCAATCATGACCAACAATTTAATAAGGTATTGCTCGATATGCACTTACCTGACGGGCGTGGTGTAGATTTAGGTAAGCAAATTAACGAACGTTACCCTGACTTAAGCTTAGTGATTGTTAGTGGTGCAGAGCCCGATCCTAAGCAGATCAAAGATTTAAATATTAATCATGTACTTTTGAAACCGATTAACCTGAGCTTATTAGAAACCTTGATCAGCTCGTAATTTAGAAGTTATTTTATGCAGTCGATAAAACTAGAAAGTGAGTTATTAACACCCTCTAAAGTAGTATGCGTTGGGCGTAATTACACCGCGCATATTGCTGAGCTTAATAATGAGCTACCAGATCAAATGGTATTGTTTAATAAACCGAACAGTGCGCTTTCGTCTACCTTATTTGCTACGCACAATAACGACACACTGCACTATGAAGCCGAGCTGTGTTTTGTTATTAAAAATAATGAGTTGGCAGGCGTAGGTTTAGGGTTGGATTTAACTAAACGTACCGTGCAAAGTAAGCTTAAAAATAAAGGGTTACCGTGGGAGCGCGCCAAGGCGTTTAACGGCTCGGTATTATTAACGCCCTTTGTCGCTATAGCGGATGCTGAGCAGGCGTTTACGTTTGAGCTTAAAATTAACGATAACGTTATTCAACAAGGCGATACGCAATTTATGATACATAAGCCTAAAGATATTTTAAGTGAAATTAATGAGTTTATGCACTTAGAAAATGGCGATGTAATAATGACAGGAACGCCTGCAGGCGTAGGGGAAGTGCCTGCAAACAGCGTATTTACAGTAAGCTTGTATGCTAATTCGACCTGCTTGTTATCGCAAAGTTGGCAGGCGCAATAGGATTAAGTATTTGCTGTTGGTAATGCTTAGTAAACTGCGGAAAACTTTGCTCTAACCAAAAACGCTGACTATTTATATAAGCAGGCGATTGTAATACCTGCTTATGTAGCGCTTTATTTATTTTATTAAGCGCCTTGGTAGCAAAATCATTCGGTGCTCTTACTGCACACCCTATAGCCCCTAAAACAAACTCTCTGGGGTCTTCTTCAATTGGTAAACTGACTATATTTTTAAACTTACTGTGGTTGACAAAATAATCCCTCATAAACGGGTAGTCTATTGTGTAATCTAAAAAGCCGCGACTTAAGCGAGCAATAACAGCTTGGCTTTCATTTTCGCTGCTCCAGCTTAGCGATGCTTTATGATACACCGTGGTGTTTTCGATTATTTTATTAATTTTTGAAGTAAACTTGCGCGCTGCGGCTTGACCATACACATATTGCTCGTCTGACAATAAATGAATAAGTTTAATCGGGCTGCCATGCTTCGCGTGTATTTCTGGGGCAAGTTGTTGAGTGGTTAAAACCGAAAAAGGCGGGTAAACTGTGGTTGGGGTAGAAAACTGTAACACCCCATTGGCCGTTTTTTTATGAATAACACACGGAAAGCATACATTATCGCCTTCATTTAAGTGCTTATTAATTCGCTCTTGCGGCACGATTAGTCGCGTATGTTTTACATCATCAATACTGTTAATTAGTTGCTCGGTGAGGTTGTCACAAATACCGCCTTGCGGCGCATGCGAATCTTTATCCATATGAAACGGGGGCGTGTAACTTTGTAACCATACAATTTCTTCAATTGGGTGAGTATTGTCAGCGTACCCGTAACGCATTAAACCACCTAGCACACCGAAAAATATAATTACATTTCTAAGCATAACTCACTAAAAACAATCATTTTAAGGTAACTTTAGTATAGTTTTACTTTGTATATGTTCAAATGTAAGAGAGAAAAAGGCAGTAAAAAAAACTGCCTATTATTTGGGTTTAATATGGCTGCGGGTAATCTTTAAAAATAGTGCCAATTTCAGTTAGCGTGTCGTCGCTTAAAGTTATGCTAAAAGCGTCAATGTCTTCTTTTAATTGGGCCATGCTGGTCGCACCAATAATTGACGAGGTAACGCCATCGACTTGATTACACCAAGCAAGTGCCAATTGGGCTGGGGTTATGCCGCTTGCGTGTGCAAGCTCTACATAACGCTGCGTGGCTTTTTGCGCGTTAGGGGTATCTCTAAAAATGCCATTGCGCTGCATAAATGTCCAACGCGAGCCCGCTGGGCGCGCGCCGTTTAGGTATTTACCCGTTAGCAAGCCAGCAGCAAGCGGCGACCAAGGTAAATAAGCAATGTCTTCATGGATACACTGCTCAATTAAGTAGGGCCAATCTTTAGCGTGCGCTAGGCTAAACTCGTTCTGAATAGACACCATACGCGGTAAGTTATGCGCTTTTGCTAAATTTAAAAATTGGCTAATGCCCCATGGGGTGTCATCTGAAAGGCCACAATATTTTATTTTCCCAGCTTTAACACACTCATCAAGGCCCTCTAAAATATCAAGCATACCCGCCTGTTGTTGCTCAGTATCTACGTCACTAAAAGTGAGTTTACCTGGCCACTGCCTGCCAAAATGTGGGGTAGAGCGATTAGGCCAATGCAATTGGTATAATTCTATGTAGTCGGTTTGTAGGCGTTTAAGCGAGTTATCTACGGCCTCAATGACAGCGCTGCGTGTTATATCGCCGCCATCTCGTACCCACGACAAGCCATTGCCTGCAATTTTGGTCGCCAATACAATATCACTGCGCTTTTGCGCATTGCGACTTAGCCAGTTACCTATAATTTGCTCTGTTTTACCGTAGGTCTCTGGTGAAGGAGGAACGGCATACATTTCGGCAGTATCTATAAAATTAACGCCTTGTGCCAAGGCATAAGCTATTTGCTCATCGGCGTCTTGTTGGGTATTTTGTTTACCCCAAGTCATGCTGCCTAAGCATACTCTAGAAACATCAACACCGCTGCTGCCTAACGGACTGTATTGCATTTAAAATCCTTAAATTATGTAAGATCTTGAGAGTGGATAATTAATACCAATTCGCAATAAGCCTACTTAAGCGAATTGGTGTAGTGCCGATAGTAATGGCTCTGAAATCGCCGCTTTTTGTCCTGTTTTAAAGTCAAACATAACAACTTGAGAATAGCCTGTGGTAGTAATAGCTTGCTGAGCATGGCTAAATACAGAGTAATTCATCATAAAACGGTCGCTTTTTATATCTGAAATAGTAATACCTACGGTTAAGGTATCAGGGAAGGTCACTGGACGTTTATAGCGAATATTGTTTTCACTAATCACCGGGCCTATTCCACCTGGTTTTATCGTATCAAACTGATTTATTTTATTTAGAAAATCGATACGCGCAATTTCAAAATAACGCAAGTACACCACGTTGTTAACATGTTGTAGGGCGTCCATATCGGCCCATGCTACGGTGATATCGGTATGAATAGGGTGCTGATCTTTGAACCTTTGCATGTATGTGTACTCTTAGTTTTAAATGAATGAGGTTATCAATATGGTGTTTGTAGCTCAAGACAATAAATGCCATGTTTTTTTATAAGATGATTGTACCTATTTATTTTTAGGACTACAGTTAAATAACACAGACAACACACACACGAGAACACACATGCAAAATATAATTAATTGGGCTTTAGCCAGTTTAGTTTTTATAGCGTCTTTTGCTTGCTATGCAATGGGTAATGCCTCCGGCGGCATAATGCTTTTAGCTGCGGGGTTTTTATTGGAGTTTGTTTTTTGGCTACATTGCTTTAAAAAATCAAAGCGCTTTAAGCAGCCGTTTTAAAAAAGCTGTTTAAAGCTTGCACGGTTTAACGCGCTACACCTAGTAGCGCTTTTAACTTTAGCAAGTTAAACAGGCTTTAATGGACTTGCTTAATTAAAGTGAATCCTTAATAATGGCTGTATAAATAAACAGTTGTTATGTGGTAATGAAAAAGTTTATTCATATCGACATGGACTGCTTTTATGCAGCGGTTGAAATGCGCGATAACCCCAAACTTGCCAGTGTGCCTTTAGCGATTGGTGGTAATAGCCGTCGTGGTGTGCTCTCTACAGCAAATTATATAGCGCGCGAATATGGTGTTCGCTCGGCTATGTCTAACTACCACGCTAAGCAACTATGCCCCGATTTAGTTATTGTGCCCGGGCGCATGGCGGTTTATAAAGAAATTTCTAACCAAATACGCGCTGTATTTAAACGCTATACCGACCAAATAGAGCCGCTGTCGCTTGATGAAGCTTACCTAGATGTAACCAACAGCACCGCATGCAAAGGCAGCGCAACGCTTATTGCTCAGCAAATTAGAGCAGATATTTATAACGATACCGGTCTTACCGCCTCTGCCGGAGTTGCCCCCATTAAGTTTATTGCCAAAATAGCCAGTGACGAAAATAAACCCAATGGCCAATTTGTGGTTTTGCCGGATGAAGTTGATGCGTTTTTAAATAATTTACCGCTAGGTAAAATCCCTGGTGTGGGCAAAGTAACCCTCGAAAAGCTTAATTTAAAGGGGTTATACACAGGTAAAGACGTTCGCGAGAAAGGCGTTAATTGGATGCAGCAGCACGTGGGGAATTTTGGTGTATCGCTTTATCAAAAATGTGCTGGCGAATATATTGGTAAAGTAACCACTGAGCGAGTGCGTAAATCCCTTAGTGTTGAACACACCTATGAATACAATAAAAATAGCTTACAAGAATGTTTAGATCAGTTACCTAAATTACTGGAAGAGCTAACAGCGCGCCTTAATAAGCAACAGCTACAAAATCGTATTAATAAGCTAAGTGTAAAAGTGAAGTTTGCAAACTTTGTTGTTACCTCAGCGGATCAAGCTCATCATCAATTAAATACTGCTATTTTTACTGAATTACTCTCTAAGGCGTATCAACGCGGTATGCAGCAACCGGTGCGTTTATTAGGTATTGGAGTGGGTGTTAAAAATGAACCTAATTTAAATTTGCAACTGAGTATTCTTGATTAACTACACGCTTTTTTGCAATTTAGAGTGCTTTAGCAAAGTAATTTAAACGTGGTATAAGCAGGGGCTGCCTTTACAAAAAACTATATAGTGGTTGTTAATTTCTTCTTAAAACACTGAGTCACTTTAGTTAGCTGTAAAACCAAGTTGCCAGATTAAAATGAGCTGATCGCAGTTGGCTGGTTTTGTGTTTTTATATCAACGATAATAGCCCCTTATGTTTTCTAACAGGAGTTTTACTTATGGCATATCCTCAAGCGATAGCTGCACAATCACTTAGTGCAAGCTTTGACTCATTTTCTCACGATGCACTTATTATAATTAGTGATGACTTTTCTCAATTAGCCAATAACTCATTAAGTGATGCTATCGAATCACACGCTAAAGTAGATTCTCGTATTGGTAAACAAGTTACGTTTTTAGTGGTTGATAATGTACGCGTTGTTTTAGCGCCTACTGGGCCGCTTAACCGCGATTACGATGATGTAAGACGCTACTTTGATGCCGCTAAGCTAGCGATTAACGAAGCAAAAGCCGCGGGTAGTGTAAACCCTGCTATTTACTTACCAAAATTACATACAGATGCGCGTTACCAGCATGCATTAGAAGTGGCGTATTTAGGCGCATGCCAAGCATTATGGCAACCTTTAGAGGCGCGCGAATACCACGGCGAAAGCATTGAGCCTATTACGCAAATTGGTTTAATAGATGCAAATGAGCAAACAGTTAAAGCTGTAAATGCAATTGCAGCAGGGCAATATGCAGCACGTGACTTATGCGGTACTGAGCCTGAACGTATGGCGCCACCACGTTTTGCTGATTACTGTGTTGAGCTTTTTAAAGGCTCTAAAGTAGCGGTTGATGTGATTGACGATATTAACACGATAGATAAAAACTACCCTATGCTTAGCACTGTTGCGCGCGCATCTTATGCGGTTGAGCGCCATCATCCACGTGTTGTTAAGCTAGAATACGTTCCAGAAGGTGAAGTAACGCGCACGCTAATGTTTGTTGGTAAAGGCTTAGTATACGATACCGGCGGCGCCGATTTAAAAGTAGGCGGTTACATGGCGGGTATGAGCCGCGATAAAGGTGGGGCTGCATCCGTTGCGGGCTTTATGAAAGCCGTGGCAGATTACCAACCTAAAGGCGTTAAAGTTATTTCTTACTTAGCTGTGGTCCGTAATTCAATTGGCTCAGATTGTTTTGTACCAGATGAAATTATCACTAGCCGTGAAGGCGTACGTGTACGCATTGGTAACACCGATGCAGAAGGGCGTTTAGCTATGGGTGACCTACTTAGCGAAATGAAAGATGTAGCTAAAGGTGAAGTTAACCCAACACTGTTCACCGTGGCAACCCTTACAGGCCATGCGGCACGTGCTATGGGCCCTTACGGAGCATATGTTGAAAACGGACCTGCACGTAGCGCTAATACCTCTCGTCAAATAGCGGATTGTGGTGATTTATGGGCAGATGCAGCTGAGGTTTCTCGCTCTCGCCGTGAAGATTACGACTTTATCAAACCGCGTACCCTCGCTGATGATGTTTTATCAAGCAATAATGCGGCCTCTGCTGTTACAGCCCGTGGGCATCAATTCCCTATGGCGTTTTTAGCCGTTGTTGGTGGGCTTGATAAACACGGTAACGACTCTGAGCAGCCGCTTCCTTATGTACATATGGACATTGCTGGTAGTGGTGTTGAAGGCGGTGATTGGCAGCACGGCAAGCCAACCGCAGCATCAGTAACGAGCTTATTTGCACGCTACTGTATGTAATACCAATCCGCAATAATACTTAATCATTTTTCGGGGCTAAACGTGTCGCTATCTGTGTTAAAAAATTCTCATTTAGAACAACTAAATAGCAAATTTTTTGCCTAGCCATCAACACGTTTTTCCATCCTAAAAATAGATCACTTAATTATGCGAAATGGTATAAGCTAAAAACGCTTATGTAATAAAAAGCCCTGTTAATTCAGGGCTTTTGTTTTTTAATTATTTTAATTTAAAGCGATTAACCACGCTCGAAAGCCCTTGGCTACTTTGTTTAAGGTTATCGCTGGCATCGGTAAGTTGCTTTGTATTATTTAGTGATTGCTCGGTTGATTGAGATAGCTCGTTAATACGTAAATTAACCTCGTCAGCGGCTTGCGTTTGCTGCTCGGTGGCTCGGGCTATTTGGCTGTTCATGTCGGTAATTATAGATACCAGCCTTTCTATTTCATTGAGCGATGTATCGGCAGATGAAACCTGCTCTACCGTCGTCACCGACAGTGCTTGGCTTGATTTTACCGCCTCTACTGCCGCTTTAGCGCCTTCTTGTAATTTAGTGATCATGGCTTGAATTTCATCTGTGCTTTGCCCTGTTCTGCTGGCTAATGTGCGCACTTCATCGGCAACAACTGCAAACCCTCTGCCGTGCTCGCCTGCACGAGCCGCCTCTATAGCAGCGTTGAGTGCAAGTAAGTTTGTTTGCTCCGATATACTTCTGATCACATCAAGCACAGAGCCTATATTGTTACTTTCGTTTGCTAAATCTTCAGTTACTTGACTCACTGTTTCTATATTACTTGAGAGTGTTTCTATAGCGGTAATGGTATTCGCTACCACGTTTTTACCGGTTGAGGCATTGTCCGCTGCATCATTGGCAGCTTGTTCTGCGGCGTCGGCATTACGACTCACATCATGAATTTGGTGCGTCATTTGCTCCATGGCGGCAGCTACCTGTGTGGAGCTGTCGTTTTGTAGCTCAATAAAGGAGTGGCTTGTTCTACTTGACTCATCCACCGTGTGAGCGTGTCGGCTTACATCATCAGCACTGTGCGATACATGTACTAACGACTCGCGCATTTTTAAAACAAATAAATTAAAAGAGCGTGACAGCTCTGATATTTCATCATTGCCCGATTCGTTTAGCGTACGTGTTAAGTCACCTTCACCTTGCGATATGTTTTTCATCATGTCTGCGGCAAGACGAGTAGGCGTGAGTATACTTTTACCAATAAAGTAACTTAGTATAATTACAGCAATAATCATAACTAAGGCGCTAATTATGATGAGATTACGCTGCTCGCTAAATGCTTCATCTATTGAATCTAGGTATACGCCTGAGCCAATAATCCATTGCCACGGGCTAAAACCTTTTACAAATGCGACTTTATCTACTGGCTGATCTTTTCCTGGTTTTGGCCATTTATAGGGCACAAAACCTTCTTTTTGTTGTTTTACAATGTTCACCATTTCTACAAATAGTGCTTTGCCATCGGGGTCTTTATTATTACTTAAGTCTTTACCGTTAAGCGCAGGCTTTATTGGGTGCATTACCATTTGGGGCTGATAGTTGTTTACCCAAAAGTAATTTGTTTTGTCATAGCGCAGCGCTTTTATAGCGGCCAGTGCTTGTGTTTGAGCCTGCGCTTGTGTGAGTGTATTGTTTTGTTCAAGCTGGTGGTAATGCTCAATAACACTGTATGCCGTTTCTACCACATTTTGGGTTTTTAGATATTGCTCGTTTTTGAGTGAGCTATATTGATGAGTTAAGCTAGATATACTAAGTACTATTAAGCCAAATACAACAATGGCTATTAACAGTAAAAAACGCTGGAAAATACTGAAACTACGTAGGTTAAGCATTAATTTGTCCTCAATTAGTGTACGCCTTAGCGCATAGAATAAGCGTAGCTAAAAAAAGCGTTTAATCTAGGCTCATTAACTTATTAAGACAAAAAAAAGGCTGATTTTTCAATCAGCCTTTAGTCTATTTAGTCGTCATATGATTATTTAACATCAAAATGTCGATTAAAGAAGTTTGTAATGGTTTGGTGTAAATGTGTTTGCACCTGTTTACCGCGTAAGCTGTGTTTTGAGCCTGGGTAGGTCATCATTTCAAACTGTTTTTCGTTATCTTGTAGTTGTTTAAATAATTTAGTGGCGTGGGTAAATAACACGTTGTCATCGGCCATGCCATGGTAAATCATTAATGGGCCTTTTAAGCCATCAGCGTATGGGAATACAGCGCTGTCTTCGTAGCCTTTGGCATTGGTTTTTGGATGACCAAGGTAGCGCTCAGTGTAATGGGTGTCGTAAAGTGCCCAGTCAGTAACTGGTGCACCTGAAACACCGGCTTGAAAGTAATCGCCCGCTTTAAACATGGTCATTAGGGCCATGTAGCCGCCATAACTGTGGCCATAAATACCAATGCGTTGTGGGTCTACGTAATCAAGCGTGCGTAAAAACTCAACCCCTTTAATTTGATCAGCTACTTCTACAACACCTAAGTGTTTGTAAATAGCATCTTCAAACTTTTTACCACGGTTGTATGAGCCTCGGTTATCGAGCTGAAAAATAACATAGCCTTGTTGCGCCATGTATTGAAAGTACAAGTTTTTGCTGCGCCAGCTATTTGTAACGCGTTGTGCATGCGGGCCGCCATATACATTAACAATTACTGGGTGCTTTTTACCGTCTGCAATATTACTTGGTTTAAACAAGCGGTAATGCATTACTTGGCCATCTTCAGCTTTAATTGTGCCGTACTCTGGAGTTGCTAAATCACTTAAATAAGGTGTTAATGGGTGGCTATCATCAAGCTTATTTTGTTCAAGCCATGTGATAAATTCGCCATTTACTTTACGTAGTGCCGCCGAGTTAGGCTTGTTTACCGATGAGCTATTATCAATAAACGTTTTGCTGTCTTTAGCCATTACCACTTTGTGGTATTGGCCTTGTTCGGTAATGCGCTTAATATTGCCTTTTTTAAACAGTGGTGCGCTGTATAAATGGCTTTCAAGCGGGGTGTCTTTACGTCCTGCAAAGTACACTATGCCTTTTTTCTCATCCACGCCTTTTAAGCTATCAACAACCCAGTCTCCTGAAGTGATTTGTCGAATTAGCTGGCCATTAGTGCGGTACAAATAAAGGTGTTTAAAACCATCGCGCTCAGAAGCCCATACAAAATGCTTTTTGTCTTTTAAGAAATGCAGATCAAAGTTTAAATTGATCCACGTATCGCTGTTTTCTGTTAACGCTACTTTTTGCGTTTTAGTATCGCTATTGTAAAAACGTAGTTCTAACTTATGTTGTGAGCGATTTTGCCATTGATACGAAAGGGTAGTGCTGTCTTTTAGCCATTTAGCACGTGCAATGTAAATGTCTTTATCGTCACCTAAATCAACCCAGTCAACGTTTTGATTATTTAAAGACACAACGCCAAGTTGTATTTCAACGTTGTCTGTGCCTGTAAATGGGTAACGCTGATTAAATAGCTTTACTTCGTCTGCATAAATTTCGTTACGGATAGCTTCTTTTACTGGGGTTTCATCTACGCGGGTAAATGCAATTTTAGATTCATCGCCAGCCCACCAGTAGCCAGTCATACGGCTCATTTCTTCTTGTGCTACAAATTCGGCCATGCCGTTTTTAATAACGCCGCCGCCATCTTTGCTCAGTTGTATTTCTTTACCTGAATCAAGTGCTAAAGCGTAAAGGTTTTGCTCGCGAATAAACGATACATAGTTACCTTTAGGAGAAAAACGGGCATCGGTTTCAAACGCTTCTGTATTGGTAAGTTTTTTACTTTTACCAGATGCAAGCTCGTAATAATACAGGTCACCATTGAGTGGGAATAACAGGGCTTTGCCATCTTTAGACCATTTATACTCTAAAATACCTTTACCAAAAATACGTTGGCGTTCGCGGCGTGCTTTTTCCTCATCAGAGAGGTTTTCTGGGCCTGAAAACAGCTTTGCAGAATCAACCAGTATTCTGTTGGTGTTATCTTTTAAGTTGTATTCCCATAAATCATAACGGTTGTAGTCATCGGTTTTACCTTGCAGGTAAGTTACGCGGCTACCGTCTGGTGAAAACTTAAGTTGTACGGGAGCTTTACCCGACAAGCTCGGATCATCAAAAATACGCTCTAGCGATAATGGTTTTGCTTGTACGCTCAGTGCGCCAACAGCTAGCGGTAGTGCGAGGGTTAAGTGTTTTATTTTTTTTAGCACAAGGTTGCCTTAGCTTATTATAAATATTGTATTAAATGGTAAAGCTAAGCGTGTGCAACTGCAAATAAATGCTATAAAGTGGCCATTATTAAAGACTAACTAGGATGTGACGATGACGAACCACACTTTTAAACTCGCCCCAGAGCTTAAGCGCGATTGTATAGAACTGGCAGATTGGCCTTTATGTAAGGTGCTATTGCTTAACGACAGCCAATATCCTTGGTTTGTATTGGTGCCCAGAAAACCTAATTTAAAAGAGATCATCGATTTATCTGATGCCGATCAAATTGTATATTTAAAAGAGTCGGCCAAACTCAGCAAGCTTATTATGCAAGTGTTTAGCCCTGATAAATTAAACGTGGCCGCTTTGGGTAATATGGTGCCGCAATTACATATTCATCATATTGCACGTTTTACAACTGATGCTGCGTGGCCTGCACCGGTGTGGGGTAAGTTTCCTGCAAAACCATACACAGATGAGCAAATAATAGCGCTAAAAAAAGCGCTGCAGTTATAAACTACAGCGCTTTATTAAACTATTACAAAGTATTACGTGTTGGGTTAGTTAAGGCCTAACACGTCTTTACCTTGTTTAAAGGTTACATCAACCGGAATATTTGCTTGGCTTAGTTTTTCTAAGTCTTTAGCAAGCTCTTCTTTAATATCGCCATGAGTGGCAATTAGTTGATCTACTTTTTCGTAATCGCCGTCACCTTGTAATGTTAAAATTAAGCGCGACAGCTTAGCCATAGCCACGCCCATTTTTTCCATATTTACACGGTATAAACCCTCTTCATTTTTAGAAAAAGCGCCTTCTTGAGCAAAAAAGTTAAAGCGGATCATGTTGGCTTTACCATGTGCGCTTGATGCACCAAAACGTACTGAGCGGAAAATACCCGCCATAAAGGTGGTGTAGTAATCTTCTAATGTGCCTTCGGTAATTTCGCCTTTTTTAAGTAACTGCTCAACCATGTATAAACCTAAAATATCGGCTTTACCTTCTTCAAGTGCACTTGCGTGCTCTTGTAATGATTGGCGCACAGTGCCTTTATTTGTAATGGTGTTTTTAATACCTAGGCCATGAGCCACTTCGTGAAACATGGTATTGGCAAAAAAGGCGTTAAAGGTAATATGCTTACGTTGCTCAGGTACAATTAACTGCTCAGCAATTGGCACTAAAATTTTATCAAATTTTGCACGCATTGCGTTTTTAAGCTGCAGGCGACGAGTGCCTTTTTCAAGCTGTACTTGCTCATCGTTTGGTAAGTTAATGGCAATGGTTTTGCTGCCCGCATTTGAGTGACCTGCATAGTAAACCACATCGTAAGCATTTAAATCGGCGTCTGAGCCTGGCACTTCTTGCTTATATTTAGCATCTACCGGTAGACCTTTTTGAAGCTCTGGTAAAAAGGCCGCAAATTTAGCTAGGCGCTCGCTCCATTTTAAATCTTTAATTAGTACATACGACTCATAAGCAGAGCGGTAGCCGAAGAGTTGATCTTCGTAGGTTTCAATTGGGCCAATAACCACATCAACTGGGTTATTTTTCATGTCCATCCAGGCAAAGTCAGAACCCTGAAAATCATCTTTTTGTAGTGCATCAGCACGTAGGTTTAAGTAATTAGCAAATTCTTTGTCATCGGCAAGCTTACTGGCTTCACGTAATAAATCTGCTGCTTTAGCTAACTCCTCAGCGTATTCTTTTGAGTAAGGCACGCTGTAAAGGTTACCTTGCTCATCACGTTTAATTAATGAATAAAGGCCTTTTTTATCTTCTACGTCGGCGTTATTTAGCTCTTCTTTTGTTATGTCGGCTGGGTAGAATTGTGCGCCAAGGGCTTTTTCTTTGTAGCCTGATAAAAACGGTTCGTCACCATTTAAACGATCCCAAGGACCGTAGTTAATATCAGCAAATTTACGTACTTTTTCATCACTTAGTTTTGCTAAAAAAGCGTCTTTATTATCGCCAAAAGCCTGCTTCCAAAATAGCTCGTCCATAATTTTAGAGGCATCGATAAGCTTAGCAACCATGGCTTTTTGATTCTCACTTAAATGAGATAGGTCGGCTTCTAGGCTAAAGTCGGTGTAAATATCTAAACGTTGTTTATCAATATTAATTAAATCTGGGCCAGCTTGCGCGGCACTTTTTTGAGCAAGTTCTACACCTGTGGCTTCGGTCGAAGAGGGGGCTTGCTCTGAGCATGCACTAAGAAAAACGACGCCTGAGAGTAAAATTGCTTGGCTAATTTTGTTTAAGATCATTTGATTGCCTGTTAAAAAAGTAAGTTTAATTATTTGTACGCTTAAATTTAATTGCTAGCGCGTACAAACGTTTCCTTATAGTGACTGCATTAAAGCAAAACTAAATGGTAAATAGCAAGTGTTTGGCGGTGTACCGCGCCTACAGGCGATAATAACAATTAATTTATATAATTTTCTTAACTTTATCGGTAAGTTAGATAATACTCATTGTATTACTCATTTTATCCGAGGTTAGCAGTTGCATTGCGGCCCAGAAACAAAAGGATGACAGTTCTATGTCTACAGAAAATGCACTATTAACGATTTTGGTTGATAGAATCAATAACGACACTTTGGTTTTACCTACGTTACCTGAAGTTGCAATTAAAGTGCGCCAAGCGGCCGATAACCCTGATGTAAACCTAATGCAAATGTCAGACGTGATTGGGCAAGACCCGGCTCTTTCAGCGCGCATGATTAAAGTGGCTAACAGTGCAATTATGGGCCGAGCGGTTAAAGTGTCTAACTTACAGCAAGCGGTTACGCGCATTGGTTTACGCCAAATTAAAAATATAGCAACCGCAATGGCAATGGAGCAGCTGTTTGTTTCTAATAATGAGCTAATAAAAGGCTACATGAGTAAAGCGTGGCAAAAAACGTTAAATGTGGCGGGGCACTCAATAACGCTTATGGCGTTTTATTTACAAAATAATAAACGTACATCGTTAAATAGTGACGCTATTACGTTGGCGTCGTTGGTATATAACATTGGTGTACTGCCTATTTTAACCGAAGCTGAGCGCCACCCAGAGGTGTTTGCTAACCCAAGCTTTTTAGCGCATGCAATTCAAAAGCTCAGTGGTAAAATTGGTGGCTCAATTATGGGAGCGTGGGAGTTTCCACCTGAATTTGTAAATGTTGCTAGACATTGGGCAGACCCTACGTATCGCCCTGAAGAGATTGGTTATGTTGATTTTATTCGTATTGGCGCTATTTTAGAGGGGACTTTACAGGTTTCTGATAAATCAGCGGCTTTACAAACCTACATAGATAAAGGCGTTATTCCTTCTATGCAGCTATTTTCAAGTGACGAATACAACGACATGCTCGAAAATGTAAAAGACACATTTAGCTAATTAGCAGTTATAAAGGTAAAAGCAAAAAGCACGACTAAGTCGTGCTTTTTTTGGTTTTAATAGTGCTTATAATTTTAGCGTTTTATAAATCTTCTGCATCACCTAAACCGGCCGTCAGTTCTTCAAGTAGTAGCTTTATTTCTTCTGAGGCTAAAATAAAGTCAGCATCTAATTTAACCGCCATATCTTCTTTAGGAATACCGGCGTTTTCTTCTTTTAAAGTTTCTGAGTAGCTTAAACGCTTGATAGAGCCATCGTTTTGCAGCATAAACTTCAGGCGTTCTTGCCAATCAAGTGCAAGTTTGGTCACGCGTTTACCATTTTCTAGGTGCGATTTAACTTCATCACACGATAAATCATGACCTTTTAGTTTAACCTGCGCGCCACTGTCGTCGGCTTCTTCTAGCTCAGCATCAAAGCCTATAGCAAAGTTTTCAGGGGTGCTGAAGTTAGTTAACCAATCAGTTAAAAATACATCTAGGTCGTAGTTTGCAAAAGCAGGTACTACCGGTAATGTGCCCAGAGACTTACGCAGCAATGCAAGTAGCTCTTCTGCTTTATTAAAACTGCCGCTGTTTACTACAACCCAACCGTTTTCTTGGTCAATAAAAGCAAACTGTAGGCTCGATTTTTTAAACGCTTGAGGTAATAAGGTAGTTAAAATGTTTTCTTTTAACTCGTCTTTTTCTTTCTTTTTAACAGGGCGGTTTTCTTCCGCTTCTATTTGATCTACTTTTTCGGCAACCATTTCATTAACAACAGATGCAGGCAGCACTTTTTCTTCACGTTTGGCACACACTAAAATGCTTTTTTGTGAAAAATGCGCCAGCGAGTCACCATGCTTACCAAATGCTTTTGTCCAACCAAATGTAGAAAGGTCTTGAGAGCCACAAGGGCGAAATACATCTTGTTCTAACGCTTTTTCAAACTCTTCTTGAGTGTACGAAACATCTTGCTTAAAGCGATAACAAATCAGGTTACTAAACCACATAAGGTAACTTTTCCATCTTTTAAATTTGCTCAATCATAGCAATAAAATGGGGTTCTCGAAATGGCTGATTTTAAGCAAAGCCGTTATTGATTAAATAATGGCTTTGGCATGTTTTTAGGAAATTCAATATGGTAATGAAGCCCTTTGCCAGGCTCACTGCTTGCCTCTATTGAGCCGCTAAGTGTTTGCTTAACTAAGTTAAAGGTTATGTGTGTGCCTAACCCACTGCCGCCTTGGTCGCGTTTTGTCGTAAAAAATGGGTCAAACAATTTGGCTAATTGCTCTTTTGTTACGCCATTGCCGTTATCGGTGTAGTCAATAATAAGGAGTGTGTCATCGGCGCTAATATTTATATCAATATTGCCCTGCGCAATATTATCAAAACCATGAATAATTGAGTTCATAATTAAGTTAGTAAAAATTTGGCTAATTGCCCCTGCAGGCAGGTTAAGAACTAAATCATCCGGACACTGTAAATTTATGGTGTGCTTGGTTTTTTTAAGTTTAGGGTGGAGCGATAAAATTACTTCGTTTAAATAATCTTTAAAGTTAATTGTTCTTACAGCTTCACTGGCTTGGTCTACCGCTATTTGTTTGAAGCTAGCAATAAGCTCAGAGGCTCTATCAAGGTTGGTTGTAAGCAAGCTTGTGCTTTGCTTGGCTTCGTTTATAAATTCTTCTAATGCTTTGGGCGATAACTTTTTTTCTTTGTAGGCATTTTCTAACGTGTTTAAACGCTCTTGTAAAAACGATATAGCAGTTACACCAATCCCTATAGGTGTATTTATGTCGTGTGTAATACCGGCGACTAATCCGCCTAGTGCAGCCATTTTTTCGGTGCCTACTAAGCGCTCTTGAGCAAGGCTTAGCTCGTCTAGGTAGCGTTCAAGCTCTTTTTGTTTAGTTAATAATTCTTCTTCGGTATGTCTGCGTAAATCAACTTCTTCGGTTAGTACCAGCTTTTGTTTTTCTAGTTCGTACTTTTGCTGTTGTAAATCCATCATAGCTTGGCTTAAGTTTGACGTTTTACGGGCAACATCTTGTTCAAGCTGTATATTGTGCTGGTCGAGCTTTTCGTTACTAACAATCAACTCACGTTGGGTATGCTCAAGCTCTTTTCTGTATTGAACTACTTTATCTATTAAGTTA
This sequence comes from Pseudoalteromonas sp. Angola-4, assembly GCF_028599265.1. Classification (NCBI taxonomy): domain Bacteria; kingdom Pseudomonadati; phylum Pseudomonadota; class Gammaproteobacteria; order Alteromonadales; family Pseudoalteromonadaceae; genus Pseudoalteromonas; species Pseudoalteromonas sp. Angola-4. Next base: position 119,596 of record NZ_JAQREK010000011.1, read on the forward strand.
TTAAAAGACTGCTCCATAACGTTTAGCTCGTTATGCTCTTCGGTCTCAATGTCTATGTGTTGACCTTCTAAGTCATCAAGCTCTAAGTTTTCTATTTGATCGGTTAACTCGTTTAAAGGGTCGGTGAGCAGCTTTCTAAATGCCATTAAAAACAGAATGATCAAAAAGGTGGTTTTGATCATGGCGTTACCAATTAAAAAGTAAATAGATACCATTATTCGGCTAAATACCACATCGCGGCTAGAGAACAAGGTCACATCACCTACTTGAGTAGCGCGCCCCGAAAATTCAAAAATTAGGGGGAAGGTATAGCCAAAGAGACCCGATTTGGTGTCCTCTATAATGACTTCCTCTTGTACGAGTTGTTGGTTATAAAGTTTGTGTATATCCAAAGAGCGCCCCAGCTGCGAAATAATTTCACCGCTGTCGTCGCGCACTATAATGCCCTCCACCATAGGTATAGCAAGTAAGCCTTCTGCGGTTGTAATTGTTTGCTTTGTGTTTAGTTCCCAAATTGCGCGTGTTAAGCTTCGGCTAAAGGTTTTTTGTAGCGTACTTAGCTCATCACGAATGTAGTCTTTAGTATTTACAAATTCTGCAAGCACCTGTCCACATGTCACCACAAAGGTAAGCAAAAAATACACTGATAAAACATTAGTTAACAATTTCTTAGAAAGGCTTTTTTGTAACATATGGGATTTACTCATCCGGTGTAATTATATCTAAGTTGCAATTTCTAACTTAAAAGTTAGTCAATAAAACCTTAAAAATAAATAAAAAATTTATATTTTAAAGAGATAGCCCAGCTATTGAGTCGTTTTGTTTTAATAATAGTGCACTAAACTGATTTAAATTAATTTTAATGTCTACTGAGATTACAAAAACGATGATTTTTAATAGGCAGCTAAGGCAATTATTAATAATATTTAACGTTTTATTGTAAGGTTACAGTATTACATTATGCGAACAAGCAAAGTGTTAGAGTTTTAGGAACGTGTTAGAATAGCAAAAACCAACGGACGGCTCGTTTTTATAATTTTTAGAAGGTTATTTTAGTAGTTAACATGATGAAATTTTCTATATTAGTGTGTGATGACTCCACTGTTGCACGCAAACAAGTTGTGCGTTGTTTAAATGAGTGCGTGAGTGCCGACATTCAACAAGCCGCAAACGGGGCCGATGCGCTGGCGCTTTTACGCTTGCAGCAATTTGATCTTTTGTGTTTAGACTTAACCATGCCAGAAGTTGACGGCGTACAAGTGCTGGAGCGCATCAAGGCAGAAAAAATAGAGTGTTTTGTACTGGTGATCTCCGCTGATATACAACAACAAATGAAGCAAAAAGTCGCGCAGCTTGGTGCCATCGACTTTATAAATAAACCTATTAATAAATCGGCCTTAAGTGAAGTTTTGCATAAATTTGGCATTCATTAGGTTTTTTCATGTTCAAAAAGGCTGTTTTATCTTTTAATTTGGGGTTGACAGCATAGCCTTTGTTAAGGCAGTCTTAGCTCTATGAAAACAATTAATCGCGCACTGACCATTATTATTACAACCACCATTCTTACTGGATAGTGGCATAGGTCGGTGCAACAAATTTAAAGGCCTGTGTTCACTAAGAACACAGGCCTTTTTTCGTTTTATGGGATGAGGAACATAAATAATGCGCGTTTTAAAATTTGGAGGCTCTTCGCTTGCCGACTTTGCCTGTTTGCAACAAGTAGCTTTGCTGGTAAAAGCACAGTTAAAAGATGAAATGTTACTGGTACTTTCTGCACCCGGAGGTATGACTGATTCATTAGTTGCGCTGGCAAATGCCGCTGAGCAAGGTCAAGATTTTTCTCAGCAATGGCAAGCTTTGCTAAGCCGATGCGAGACATTAAAAGCAGAAGTAGAAAAAAGCAGTGGCGAAGTAAAAAACTGGCCAGATTTTAATGAGCTTAAAAATAAGCTAGATGGTGTGGCGCTTATTAAGTGTTGCCCAGATCAAATTCGTGCTTTTGTAATTAGTTTTGGTGAGCGTGTTAGTGTATCGCTAATGCAAAGTTTATTAAGCTCGCACAATGCACAATACCTTGAAGCAACGCGTTGTGTTGCCTCTACTGGTGGCTACATTGATGCTGAAGCCGACTTAGTAACGAGTAAAGCACGCTTTCAAGCAGTACTTAAAGAAAACCCAGCCACCATTTACATTATGCCAGGCTTTACAGCAAGCAACGAGCAAGGCGAACTTACTACACTTGGTCGTAATGGCTCTGATTACTCTGCAGCTATTGCAGCGGCATGTTTAGATGCTGAAATTTGCCAAATTTGGACTGACGTTGATGGTGTGTACAGTGCTGATCCGCGCTACATCAAAAAAGCGACTAAAGTTGATTTCTTATCTTATAAAGAAGCGATGGAGCTTTCTTACTTTGGCGCTAAAGTACTTCATCCTAAAACCATTTTACCGTGCGCGAAAGCGGGCGTACCGTGCGAAATTAAAAATACCCATAACCCAGATGCTCAAGGGTCATTAATTGGTAACGACTATTCATCGGATGAGCCAGTAAAAGCGCTTTCTAGCTTGCAAGACTTAGCAATGCTTACCGTGTCAGGCCCTGGCATGAAAGGTAAAGTGGGCATGGCCTCTAAGGTATTTAATGCCCTTGCGCACGATAACGTATCGATAGTATTAATTACTCAATCATCGTGTGAATTTAGCATTAGCTTTTGTGTGCACGAAAGCGATTTAGCGCTCGCGCTAGAAGCCTTACAAAGTGCATTTGAACTTGAATTACAAGCAGGCTTAATTGAGCCGGTACAAGTACAACGTAATCTTGCCATTGTCACTTTAGTGGGCGATAACATGCGCGCACACAAAGGTTTAGCAGCACAGTTTTTTGCTTCTCTTGCACAGGCCCAAGTAAACATTGTAGCCATTGCGCAGGATTCTACAGAAAGTGCTATTTCGGCGGTTATTGATGGCGAGCTGTGTAACGATGCAGTGAAAATATGCCATGAAAACTTTTTTACCCACGTCCCTTCAATTGACGTATTTTTACTTGGCTGTGGCTTAGTAGGCCAAGAGCTTATTTCTCAGTTAGAGCGCCAGCAAGCGTGGCTTGAAAAACGTAATATTAAGTTAAACCTATATGGCGTTGCTAATTCTCGTCAATTGCATTTAGACAGCGAAGGTATTGCATTTGATGACTGGCAGCAAAAGCTTGCAGCATCAGAGCAAGCGTTTGATTTAAATTTAGTTGAGCAGTTTGTAAAGCAAAATCACTTAGTAAACCCTGTGCTTGTAGATTGTACGTCTTCTGATGCGCTAGCAGCTCAGTATGTGGATTTTTTAAATGCGGGCTTCCATGTGGTTGCCGCTAATAAAAAAGCAACAACCAGCTCGTATGATTATTACCAAGACTTAATTGCGGCAACACAAAAAAATAACCGCAAGTTTTTATACGAAACAAACGTAGGTGCAGGCTTACCGGTAATCGATAACCTACAGTCGTTATTTGGTGCAGGTGATGAGTTACTTGAGTTTAGCGGTATTTTATCAGGCTCACTGTCGTACATGTTTGGTGCACTAGAAGATGGTTTATCACTTTCTGAGGCAACTATTAAAGCAAAAGAAAGCGGTTTTACAGAGCCAGACCCACGCGATGATCTATCGGGCACCGATGTAGCACGTAAATTGCTTATCATTGCACGCGAAGCTGGCATGAAATTAGAGCTTAGCGATATAGAAGTAGAGTCAGTATTGCCTCAAGGTTTTGCACAAGGTGACAGCGTAGATGAATTTATGGCTAAACTGCCAAGTTTAGATGCTGAGTTTAACGACCGTATTCAAAGTGCGGCAGCAGAGGGCAAGGTACTGCGTTATGTAGGTACAATTAAAGAAGGCCACTGTAAAGTAGGTATTGAAGCGGTCGATTCATCGCATGCATTAAATGTTATTCGTGATGGTGAAAACGCATTAGCTATTTTAAGCCAGTATTATCAACCACGCCCGTTTGTAATTCGTGGTTACGGTGCAGGCTCTGCGGTAACAGCTGCAGGCGTATTTGCCGACGTATTAAAAACGTTATCGCGCTAGGAGAGCATTATGATAGAAGTATATGCTCCGGCGTCTATAGGTAATTTTGCAGTGGGCTTTGATGCACTTGGCGCAGCGCTTGCGCCTATTGATGGCAGCTTATTAGGTGATGTAGCCGTAGTAAGCGCCGCAGCAAGTGATGAGTTTGTTTGCTCTGGCGAATATGCGCATAAGTTACCAAGCGATGCGAGCGAAAACCTAGCATATCAATGTTTAGTACATTTTAGAGCGCACGTTGCGCCAGATATGCCAAGTGTAAAATTAGAGCTTAAAAAGAATTTACCAATTGGCTCAGGGCTAGGTTCGAGTGCGTGCTCGGTGGTAGCAACCTTTGCTGCGCTTGATAAGTTTGCTCAAACCAATTTAAGCCAAGTTGAGCTGATTGAATTAATGGCTGATTTTGAAGCGATAGTCAGTGGCGGGCGTCATTATGACAACATCACCCCGTGTTATTTAGGGGGCTTACAGCTTACAGGCGATTTAATTCCTGATAAGTCAATTGCTCTACCAGTTGATGAAAACTGGTACTACGTAGCGGCGTTTCCTGGGTTTTCGCTTAATACCGCAAAGGCACGCTCGGTATTACCTAAAGAGCTAAGTATGCACGCAGGGGTTGAGTTTGCACAGCGTTTATCGGCATTTAGCAGCTTGTTATTAACGCAGCGTTTTGATGATGCACTGAGTATTATGCAAGACGATATAGCAGAGCCGTACCGAGCGCCGTTAATAACAGGGTTTAGCGAAGCGAAAGCAAATTTGCCAGCGCTTGGTGCAGAAATTGTCAGTATTTCAGGTGCGGGCCCTACGTTATTTACAGTGTGTAAAACATTAGAAGCTGCTGAAAAATGTGCGCAGTGGTTAGCGCAAAACTATATAAATGAGCAGGGCTTTTGCCACATTTGTAAATTAGATAACGACGGCACGCGTCAATTAACAGTTTTATAGGATAGGCATTTATGCAATTACATAATTTAAAAGAAAATTCTCAAAAAGTGTCGTTTGTTGAAGCGGTAAAAACAGGGCTTGGGCGTAATCAGGGGGTATTTTTCCCTGAAAGCTTAGCGCCACTCGCCGATGTAGATGCGTTATTAGATATGGACTTTGTTACCCGCAGTAGCAAAATTTTATCGCACCTTATTGGTGATGAATTACCCGCTGATACCGTTGCTCAAATGGTTAAAAATGCATTTAACTTCCCCGTAAAATTGGTAGAGGTTGAAGACAATAACTATTGTTTAGAGCTTTTTCATGGCCCTACGCTTGCGTTTAAAGACTTTGGCGGGCGCTTTATGGCTGAGTGTTTAGCACAGTTTAATCAAGGCGAAAAAGTCACGATTTTAACGGCAACCTCTGGCGATACTGGCGCTGCTGTTGCACATGCGTTTTACAACAAGCCAAATATAGATGTGGTTATTCTATACCCTAAAGGCAAAATTTCGCTTGCTCAGCAAAAGCTATTTACTACGCTTGGTAACAACATTCATTGTTACGCGGTTGATGGCAGTTTTGATGATTGCCAAGAGCTGGTTAAAAAGTCGTTTTTAGATGACGAAGTTAAATCTACACTTGGCCTTAATTCAGCTAACTCAATCAACATTAGCCGCCTAGTGGCACAAGTATGTTATTACTTTGAAGCCATTGCTCAGCTACCAAAAGAAAAGCGTGCTACAGCGCATATTTCAGTCCCTAGTGGTAACTTTGGTAATGTATGTGCCGCCATGATTGGTGCTGTAATTGGTTTGCCGGTGGGTAAACTAAGCGCGACTACAAATCAAAACGACACCGTGCCCCGTTACATGCTTGATAAAAATTGGGCGCCAAATGCCACACTTGAGTCGCTTTCAAATGCGATGGATGTGAGCAAGCCAAATAACTGGCCACGTGTGCAAACAATGTTAGATAATAACTGGTTTAGCTACGATAATTTTTACTCAACCAGTGTGAGCGAAGAAAATACGCAAGCAGTGATGAAAAATATTCAACAAACTGGTTATGTTGCAGAGCCGCATACCGCCATTGCGTACCAAGGTCTTGTAGAGAATAAAGCACCCGGCGCAGCAGGTATCTTTTTAGCAACTGCTCACCCCGCTAAGTTTAAAGAAAGTGTAGAAGAGATTCTAAATATTGAACTTGATATGCCAAAACCACTTAGCGACGCACTTGCTAAACCTTGTTTAGCAAGCGACATTAACCCTGATTATGAAGCGTTACGCACTGAAATACTCGCTAAGTTAGGCTAACTAACCTAGCGTTAAAAAAGCGGCTTTGGCCGCTTTTTTTGTATTTTGAACGCACTAAATAAAGTATTTATCATTAACTAATTAAATGTAAAAAATAAAAATCATTTAAATTATTAATGCATTTATAAAAAAATATCATCTTAAAAACGCTGTGAAATAGATTCAATCCCTGTTTAAATATCCTCAACTTAAGAGCGTAGGCAAAGAGTCGTTTAAAGCGTACAATAAAGCCTCTAAAAAACACCATACACGTTGCCCTAGGAGACCCCAATGTTAGAACGTAGCATGAATATTTCGGATTTTGATCCAGAGTTATTTGACGCGATAAACAAAGAAACTGCTCGCCAAGAAGAGCACATTGAATTAATCGCATCAGAAAACTACTGTAGCCCACGCGTACTAGAAGCTCAGGGTTCACAGCTTACAAACAAATACGCAGAAGGTTACCCGGGCAAACGTTACTATGGCGGTTGTGAGCACGTAGACGTTGTTGAACAACTTGCAATTGATCGTGCTAACGAGCTATTTGGTTCTGACTACGCAAACGTTCAGCCACATGCGGGTTCTCAAGCAAATGCAGCTGTTTTCTTAGCATTATTAGAAGCGGGCGACACTGTACTTGGTATGAGCTTAGCTCATGGTGGTCACTTAACGCACGGTTCACACGTAAGCTTCTCAGGTAAGCTATACAATGCAATCCAGTACGGGCTAGACGAAGCAACTGGCGAAATTGACTACGCACAGGTAGAAGCGTTAGCACTTGAGCACAAACCAAAAATGATTATTGGTGGTTTTTCTGCGTACTCAGGTATTGTTGATTGGGCTAGATTCCGTGAGATTGCTGATAAAGTAGGTGCTTACTTATTTGTTGATATGGCTCACGTTGCTGGTTTAATTGCGGCGGGTGTTTACCCAAGCCCAGTACCTCACGCGCATGTTGTAACAACAACAACACACAAAACATTAGCAGGCCCTCGTGGTGGTTTAATTATTTCTGCTTGTGGCGACGAAGCAATTTACAAAAAGCTTAACAGCGCTGTGTTCCCAGGTGGCCAGGGTGGTCCTTTATGTCACATTATTGCTGCAAAAGCAGTGGCATTTAAAGAAGCTCTACAACCAGAATTTAAAACATACCAAGCACAAGTAGTTAAAAATGCTCAAGCTATGGTTGCTGTTATGCAAGAGCGCGGTTACAAAATCGTATCTGATAAAACAGAAAACCACTTATTCTTACTTGATTTAATCGATAAAGATATCACAGGTAAAGATGCCGACGCAGCGCTTGGCAATGCAAATATTACTGTGAACAAAAACTCTGTACCAAACGATCCTCGCTCACCGTTTGTTACTTCTGGTTTGCGTATTGGTTCACCTGCAATTACGCGTCGAGGCTTTAAAGAAGCTGAATCGAAAGAACTTGCTGGCTGGATTTGTGACGTATTAGACAACATCAACGATGAGTCAGTACAAGCCCAAGTTAAAGAAAAAGTTAAAGCAATTTGTGCGAAACTACCTGTATACGCTTAATTGCATAAGCAGCAGTAATTTCGATCACAACAAGGGGCCTGTTTACCTTTCGAGGTTTAATTTGCAGTAGTATGTTTGGTTTTTAGGCAAGGCAGAGTCTATGTAGTGTGGTTACTCCACACAAATAGGCGATAACGCAGCATAAATGCCAAACATGCACTGCCCTCGGGTTCGTCCTAGGGGCGATTTACTCTTTGTTGCTCGGTTTTTACTTAGCCCACTAGGTTACAAACCTCGCGCCGCGATCAAATCACCCCTAGATAGAACAAATTTAATCCTGAAAGGCCAACAGGCCCTATTTTTTTGCTAAGATAAAAGGCCGCTAAATAGCGGCCTTTTTTGTTTTAAAACGGAAGTACCGAGTTATGCATTGCCCATTTTGTACCGCAAAAGATACTAAAGTTATTGATTCTCGCCTAGTCGGCGGAGGCCACCAAGTTCGCCGTCGTCGTGAATGTAACGAGTGTCACGAGCGATTTACTACCTTTGAAGGCGCCGAGTTAGTTATGCCACGTGTGATTAAACAAGATGGCAGCCGAGAACCCTTTAATGAAGATAAGCTACTCAATGGCCTTAATCGCGCCCTAGAAAAACGCCCTGTTAGTACAGAGCAAGTGGATGAAGTGGTTAATATTATTAAATCGCAGTTGCGTGCTACCGGCGAGCGAGAAATATCAAGTCACCTTGTGGGTGAGTGCATAATGGAGGCGCTTAAAAAACTGGATAAAGTAGCCTATGTGCGGTTTGCCTCTGTGTATCGCTCGTTTGAAGATATACGCGAATTTGGTGAAGAAATTGCCCGTTTAGGGGAGTAATAATGCAAAACCAAATAACCTTTACTGCGCAAGATGAAATGTACATGGCACGTGCCATCGAGCTTGCAAAAAAAGGGCGATTTACAACCACCCCCAATCCTAATGTCGGGTGTGTTTTAGTTAAAGATAACCACATAATTGGTGAAGGGTTTCATCAATTAGCTGGGCAGGGGCATGCTGAGGTTAATGCCCTTGCTGTAGCAGGTGAAAACGCAAAAGGCGCGACTGCGTATGTAACGCTTGAACCGTGCAGCCATTACGGACGCACTCCCCCGTGCGCAGAGGGTTTAAAAGCCGCAGGTGTAGTAAAAGTTATTGCAGCTATGGTCGACACCAACCCACAAGTAGCAGGTAAAGGGCTTAAAATACTTAGCGATGCCGGTATTGAGGTTGCATTTGGGCTTTTAGAGCAGCAAGCGCGCGCACTTAATTTAGGTTTTTTTAAGCGTATGGAGCAGGGTCTGCCGTATGTTACGTGTAAAATGGCGGCCAGCATTGATGGTAAAACCGCGCTTAAAAATGGCCAAAGTAAGTGGATCACCGGCAGCGCTGCGCGACAAGATGTACAATTACACCGAGCACAAAGCTGCGCTATTTTAACGGGCGCCGATACGGTTATTACCGATGATGCTAAGCTCAATGTGAGGTTAAGCGAGTTGCCACAGGCTTTGCCTACTGAATTACCCCTACGCCAACCGGTGCGTGTTATAATTGACTCACAAAATAGGCTTACACCAGAGCTGGCAGTATTTAATATTGAAAGTGAAATAATAATTTTCACTACCAAGGTTGATAAATCAACGCAGTGGCCGCATTTTGTAAGGCATATAGAAGTGCCACAGCAAAATAACAAAGTTAATTTAACGTCTGTTTTAGCGCACCTTGCTAAGCTGCAATTTAATCATGTTTATTTAGAAGCGGGTGCTACACTTGCCGGTAAAATGACAGAGCTTAATTTAATAGACGAATATATATTTTACTTAGCGCCTAAACTAATGGGGTGCGATGCAAAAAGCTTAGTTAATTTTGCACCGCTGACAGATATGCAAAACACCGTTAATTTGACGTTTAAAGAGTGTGTGAAAATAGGCGATGATTTACGTATAACCGCCACAAAACACATTCCAATCACTTAATTAAAAGAGTAGGGCTATGTTTACTGGAATAATTGAAGCCACAGGCAAAATTGCGCTATTACAAAAAAAACAAGGCGATTTAGCCATTCGTATTCAAAGCGCTAATCTTGATATGAGCGATGTAAAGCTTGGCGATAGCATTGCCACAAATGGCGTATGTTTAACGGTAGTTGATAAGCACATTGATGGCTTTAGTGCCGACTTATCAAACGAAACTATCAGCTTAACTGGGTTTGCAAATTATAATATTGGCCAAACAGTTAACCTTGAAAAAGCCATGCAGCCGGTTTCACGTTTAGGCGGGCATTTAGTGTCAGGTCATGTTGATGGCATTGCAACCATTACAGCCATTACTAGTAATGCGCGCGCTACAGAATATTGGCTAAGCACCGATGAAAACTTAATGAAGTACATTCCTTACAAAGGGTCTGTATGTATAGATGGTATAAGCCTGACAGTAAACGCTGTACAAGGTAATAAATTTAAATTAACCATAGTGCCGCACACAAGCGAGCAAACCACCATTGCTGATTTTAAAGTGGGCACACGCGTTAATTTAGAAGTCGACCAAATTGCACGTTATTTAGAGCGCCTTATTAAAGGGGCTGAGCAGCCGACAGGCTCAGATATTTCAATGAGCTTACTAGCTAAAGCTGGTTTTGTTAAATAACGACACTGATAACTTACACGAGCAAATTTATGAATTTACACAGCGCACAAGAAATCATCGACGACATTAAAGCCGGTAAAATGGTTATTTTAATGGATGACGAAGACAGAGAAAACGAAGGTGATTTAATCATTGCAGCAGAGCACATTAGCGCCGAAGCAATTAACTTTATGGCCACTCATGGCCGTGGCTTAATTTGTTTAACTATGACGCAAGAGCGTTGTGAGCAGCTTGATTTACCGTTAATGGTTAAAAACAATGGCGCAGCGTTTTCTACTAACTTTACTATGTCGATTGAAGCATCTAAAGGTGTAACAACGGGTATATCAGCAGCCGATAGAGCGCGTACAGTTCAAGCGGCAATTGCAAAGGGTGCTGTACCAAGTGATATTGTACAACCTGGACATATTTTTCCTATTATGGCACAACCAGGTGGCGTGTTAACGCGCGCAGGCCACACCGAAGCTGGCTGTGATTTGGCACGTTTAGCCGGCCTTGAAGCCTCATCAGTTATTGTAGAAATTCTCAATGCCGATGGCACTATGGCGCGCCGCCCAGATTTAGAAATATTTGCTAAAGAGCACGGTATTAAAATTGGCACAATTGCAGATTTAATTGAGTACCGAAACCTTAACGAAACCACCATAGAGCAAGTGGCTAAGTGTAAATTACCCACTGAGCACGGTGAGTTTGATTTAGTAACCTACAAAGATACGATTGACGGCCAACTGCACTACGTATTGCTAAAAGGTGAAATTAAAGAGCAAGAGCCAACGCTTGTGCGCGTGCACTTACAAAGTACCTTTAACGATATTTTGCTTTCAGACAGAAGTGCGGACCGTAGTTGGGGGCTTTCTGATGCAATGGCTTACATTGCAAAAAATAACGGTGCACTGGTTATTTTAGGCAAACAAGAAAGCACCGAAGAGCTAGAGGCCACAGTAAAAGCATTTGCTGCTGCCGATGCTGGCGAAAATGTTACGCCGCGTAAATTTAAAGGCACATCACGCACTGTTGGTGTGGGCTCGCAAATACTAGCTGATTTAGGTATTAAGCAAATGCGCTTAATGAGTCGCCCTAAAAAGTACCATGCACTTTCGGGCTTTCATTTAGAAGTGGTTGATTACGTTGAGCCACAATAAGGGCTCAGCTTTTAACTAGTCTATTTTTTTATTTTTATGGTATGATGCGCAGCAATTTTTGCGCAATCGCAACCGCTTGAACATATTTTTAGGGTTATCAAATGAAAATTATTGAAGGTAATAAGTACGCTCCAGGCAAAAAATTCGCTATTGTTATTTCTCGTTTTAACGATTTTATTGGTAGCAGCCTACTAGAAGGTGCTGTTGATGAGCTAAAGCGTACTGGTGGCGTAGCCGATGATGACATTACCGTTGTGTATGTACCCGGTGCAGTAGAGTTACCTTTAGCGGCAAAACGCATTGCGGCAAAAAAAGAGTATGATGCAATCATCGCATTAGGCGTAGTGATCAGAGGTGGTACACCACACTTTGACCTCGTTGCTGGCGAATCTAACAAAGGCCTTGCAAATGTATCGCTTGAGTATGATATCCCGGTTGCATTTGGCGTATTAACCACAGAAAGCATTGAACAAGCAATTGAACGCGCTGGTACCAAAATGGGTAACAAAGGCGGCGAAGCGGCATTAGGCGCGCTTGAAATGGTTAATGTGTTAGATAAAATTTAAGTTTAAGGAATTTTTGTGAAACCAGCAGCAAGACGTAAAGCACGTATCTTAGCACTTCAAGCCGTTTATTCTTGGCAATTAAGTGGCAATTTAATTGCCGATATCGAACAACAAATGTTGATCGAAAACGACGTGACTAAAATTGATGTTGAATACTTTAAAGATTTAGCGCGTGGCGTTGCCGTTAATTATAAGCAACTAGATGAAGCTGTATCTCCGCATTTAACACGTCCATTTGATGATTTAGATATGGTAGAGCGTGCAATTTTACGTTTAAGCGCGTATGAGCTTAAATTCCGTGAAGATGTGCCATACAAAGTAGCAATCAATGAAGGCATTGAGCTTGCTAAAATATTTGGCGCTGAAGACAGCCATAAATTTGTAAACGGTGTACTTGATAAAGCTGTTAAGCATTTACGCAAGTAATACTAACCTTGCTAAAGCGCTCTGCTAAAGAGCTTAGCTTTAACAGTTAGTACACGTTAAAAAGGAGAGCCGGCATAGGTCGGCTTTTTTGTGTATGAAGGAATTTGAATTAATAAACCGCTACTTTAAAGGTCGTGGTATAACTCGTCGTGATGTAAGCCTAGGAATAGGGGACGACTGTGCATTAGTTACCGTTCCGCAAAACTGCCAACTTGCAGTAACAACTGATACGCTTGTATCGGGTGTTCATTTTTTTGATGACATTTCTCCCCGAGCATTAGGACACCGAGCACTGGCCGTAAATCTAAGTGATTTAGCAGCCATGGGGGCTGAGCCAACTTGGGTGTCGGTGGCACTAACCCTACCAAATATTAACCAGCAGTGGATTGAAGAATTTACTGAGGGAATGCACGAAATTGCTGAGTACTTTAATGTACAAATAATTGGTGGCGATACTACGCAGGGTCCTTTAACAGTTACTATATGCGCTAAAGGCACTGTGCCAGAGGGCAAAGCTTTACGCCGTGCAGGTGCTAAAGTGGGCGACTGGGTATGTGTAACCGGCACGCTAGGTGATGCCGGCTTGGCTATTGAATCTCGCAAGCGTGGCCTAAGTATTGAGCCTGAGCACTTAAAGTACATAAATAGCCGCTTTGATTACCCCACTCCACGGGTGGCTGCAGGGCAAGTATTACGTGGCCTTGCTTCATCAGCTATTGATGTGTCTGATGGCCTTATGGCGGATTTAAGCCACATACTTGATATGTCACAAGTCAGCGCCAGTATAAATATTGAAAACATCCCAACCTCAGACGCTATGCGTTCAAGCCTGAACTTTGAGGCGCAATTGCCGTATATTTTAGGCTATGGCGATGACTACGAATTACTTTTTACTGTCTCTGAAGATAATAAAAGCATGTTGGAGCTTAAATTACGTCAATACGGCGTAGAAGCAACGTGCATAGGGCAAATAAAAAGTGGCGAAGGGCACATTGAGCTTTTACACCACGGTGAAAAATTTAATTTTGAGCAACAGGGCTTTGAGCACTTTGCCAAGGAGCAGGTTTGACTAGCAAAAAACAGTTTAATTTAAAGCGCCCGCACCAGTTATTTGGCCTAGGGTTTGGCACTGGCCTTGCGCCTGTTGCGCCAGGCACCTTTGGTACATTTGCTGCTTTACCATTTATTTTTATGACCATGTATTTTCCGCTTTGGCTACAAATCGTGTTTGCCGTGGTTATTAGTATTTTTGGTATTTGGGCGTGTGGCAAAACCGCCGATGATTTAGGTGTGCACGACCACCCAGCCATAGTGTGGGATGAAGTTGCGGGTTATTACATTACGATGATTGGTGCAGCGCTTAGTTGGCAAACCTTACTTGTAGGCTTTTTATTATTTAGATTTTTTGATATTGCCAAACCTGGCCCGATCAAAACGCTCGATAAGCGAATGGACGGCGGCGTGGGTATAATGGCTGATGATGTACTTGCCGGTATTTTTTCGCTTATTTGTTTGCAAGCGTTAATAAAAGCAGGTTTACTACCCTTTTAATTTTTGTGTTTTATTTGTTTAACTAGGTGGCAGCGAAATGATGCGATTTTTACTGGTATGTGTACTTATGTTGTGTGCCATGCCAAGTTGGGCTTCTATTACTGATTACGTTGTTAAGCAATGGAATATCAAAGATGGCTTGCCCTCGCAATCGCTAAAAAGTGTTGTGCAAGATCAGCAAGGCTATATGTGGGTCGGAACGCAATTTGGTCTTAGTCGTTTTGACGGCACAACTTTTACTAATTACAACACACAAAATAGTCCTTTTTTGCCAAGCAATGGTATTAATAAACTGCTCATAGATAGTAATGGCTATCTGTGGGTGGGCACTAAAAGTGGCTTGGTGGTCATAAACCCGCAAACGCTTGCCGCACAAGAATTTAATATTAAAGGCCCAGTTAGAGACATATTAGAAGATGCCAAGGGCAGCATTTGGATTGCAGCTAATGGGCTTTATTATGTAGACCGCAACCAAGTTGATTTACGTGATAAAGCGAACGAACTCGTTCCTATTGTAAATGCCACCGTGATCACCCAAATAGTGGGGTCGGTTAGTCAAATGGCGCTTTCTCCAGAGGGGATTTGGCTTGTCAACGACCGTCATTTACTACGCTTAACTAAAAGCGCCTCTGATTTTTCAAAACTCAGGTTGGAGTTAACAGCTAAGGTGTCATTGCCTGAGCGGTTAGCACAAACCATTGTTCATGATCTGTCTTTTTTAAATGGTAATTTATATTTAGCCTCTGAACTGGGTGCTTACTTTTTAGATTTAGACGATGAACTAAGACCTTTCCCGCTTCCGAATGCGAATAACTCAGCTGTGTATAAATTTATGAGCGACACCAATGGTGGCTTATGGGTTTCTACGTATGGACGACTGCTTTTTAGAGCTAAGTCGGGTGAATGGCAATGGGTTGAGCCAAGTCAGCTAGATCAAAGTATTTGGTTTGCCGATATTTACCGCGATAGCCAAAATAATATTTGGCTTGCAAGTTTTAGCGAAGGCTTATGGCTTGCACACGAAGGGCGTATTGAGCGCCACTCTGCTTTATCGCAAATGACAGAGGCCGTTATGGCAATTAGCCAAGCGCCCGATGGTAATTTATGGGTGGCAAATAAAAGTGGTATTGGTTATTTCGATTTAAATAAAAACTTTGTCAATAAAATACCCAGTGCGCAATTTGGCCGCGCAACAGTACACGACTTACAGTTTGATGGCTCGCGTTTATATATAGCGACCGGACGAGGGCTGTTTTTTTACGAGCAAGATAAACTATACAGTTTTCCTGGCAGAGCGCTGCGCGACAATCCGGTATTTGCTATTAGCCCATCAAGCAAAGGCGGTTTTTGGATAGGTACAGGGCGTGGCTTGTATAGGCTGAGTTATGGCGGGTTAACACCCTTTGCATACAATGCCTTTTTAGGCAGTAAATTTATAACGTATGTGCTCGATAAAGCAAACTTTGGTGTAATAGGGACCAGTAAAGGGGCGTATTACTTTACTGACCGTGGCATTGAAAAAATAGGTGACCAAACTTCGCTCGAAAGTGCATACATCACCAGCGTATTACACATAGATGGTGTAGGTATTTTAATTGGCTCGCTTAATGACGGCTTATTTTACAGAAGTTTGCAAGGGCATTGGCGACAGTTAGATGCAGCCAACGGCTTACCCTATGGCTCTATTTTTAGCCTAGAGTATGACGAAACCTATAAGCGTGTATGGGTAAGTACCATGAAAGGTGTTTACCGTATGCCAGTAGCGCAATTTAAATCAGAGGTGTCGAGCTTAAAAGTGGAAGAGGTTATTTCTTCTTTTGATAGGCAGCTCGATGGTAAAGCAAGCCAGTGTTGTAACGGTTTAGGACACGATGCCGTTGCCATGACCGATTATTCAATTTGGTACCCAAGCTTACAAGGCATTGTAGAAATACCTAAAAATACCGAGCTATTTGGCCTAAATGTATTAAAGCCTAAAGTAGAAACACTAACCACACCACTGCGCGCGTTAACTACCGCAGCATTGGGCGAAAAGCCTTTACTAGATACTGATGAGCGCGACATAACGTTAAAGTACACCGCCATCGATTATTATGCGCCAAATAGTATTGAGTTTAGATATAAGTTAAGTGGGTTAGATAGTGATTGGCGCTACGCTAATGCACGCCGAGAAGCCATTTATACAAATTTACCGGCGGGGTCATTTTTATTTGAGCTTGAGGCAAAACGCCAAGGCGAAGATTGGGACAGAGCGCAAACTGTCGAGTATGCATTTGTAGTACCGCAGCGCTTTGACGAAACTATTTACTTTAGACTGCTAATCGTTAGTGGGTTTATTTTACTGTTTTACTTTATTTTTTGGGTATTTAGAGCGCAAGAGCGCCGTAAGCAAGAAGTACTCGAAGCGCTGGTTACAGAGCGTACATTAGAGCTGCGCCAAGCTAACGATAAATTAGGCCAAGTAAACTCACAGCTTAAACTAGTTAGTCACTCTGATGAGCTTACAGGGCTACGTAGCCGCCGCTTTTTGTTTGATCAGCTCCCTAAAGATATTGAGCACTTCCAACGTAATGCGCAGTCTTTACAAGCGCAAGGAAAGTCACTTGTACTGCTTATTATCAACTTTGATAACTTTAGCCGTATAAACGATGCATATGGCCCAATAGCAGGAGATAGCTGCTTACAACAAATGGCAGCATTACTTAATTCGCGCACCCAAGGCTCTGACTATGTAGCACGCTGGAGTGGGGATGAGTTTTTATTATTGCTGCGCGATTTTAAGTGCAACATGATTGACAGCTATGCCTCTGATTTATGCCAAGCAATCGCATTAAATTCGTTTCAATTACCAAACGGTAAAACAACCAATATTACGGCTTCATTGGGGTGGTCTTTTTACCCACTGCCGCTTTTAGGTGGGCAAGTAATAAGCTGGGAAACGTCGATAAACTTAGCCGATATAGCGCTTCATCAGGTTAAAAAACGTGGTGGTGACGGTGTCGCAAATATTACGTTTGATAAACAGTTGGATGCGTTTGAGTTTGAGCAAAATTCGAATGTAGATCAGCAGCTGGGTATTTTACAAAGTAATGGCTTAGCAGATATTAAAGTGTGGATGCGATAATGCCCAACCTACAAAAGTAGGTTAGGCATGGTGAGGGTAACGCTATTTAATTACTGGTTTAGCCACGCTGGTAAAATAGCCACTGACTCAGGTGCACTAAATGCCATACTTGCATCGGCACTTATATCTCCCCCTGCGGTACTTAAAATATTATTAAAGCGCATAACTACGTTGTTAGACTTTTCGGCAACGTATAAATCGGTTCCGCTATACATAATATCAACAGGGTTTCCTAATAATGTATTGGGCCCGCTAATCGTCGCGCTTATATTAACTAGTCCCGAGGCATTTGCGGTATTATTTAATACATAAATTTTGCCATCGTCAGCAACGGCTGCGCTGCCTACATCAGAAAGTATTAACGCACCACTTAATGAGTCGTAATCTATTCCATGAATATTGGTAGGCGCTGCCAGTGCTTGTGAATTATTGGCAGGTGTAATTAATCTATCTTCTGTACTTATTGTGGTCTCGCCACTTAGTAGCTTATTTTTAACTTGATCAAATACCGCTACAGTGCCATTGGTTAGCGCAACAAAAGCGCGGTCAGTGTTACTGTCGTAATCAACATCCCACGGGCGTGCATTATTGGCAAAAGTTAAGGTCATAAGAGGTGATGCGTCGCCGGTGGCACAGCTTGAAAATATAGCAATGCTCGGCGTGGTTTCATTATTTTCAGCCACAAAAATCATTCCACTATCGGAGGCAATATCTAATCCTTTAGGTGAAATAAGGCCTGTATTGCTTCCTGAAATCAGTCTATCTTGGCTGGCGTTAAATGTTTCGCCATCACGGTTATAAGCCACTTTAGTAGAGATGACGATTCCGCCCATTCCTGTACTGGCATTATCGAATGTTGCGTAGCTATTACCTGCTTTATCAAAGCTAACGCTTTCTATCGTTTGGCTTGCATTATAGCTTGCAAGTTCGCTACTTAATGCTGTATTTAAACGGCTAATTTGGCCTGTTGTATCACCCGCAGTGCTTGGATTACTGGATACGGCTACGCCTAATAGCGCCATATTAGGCTCAGTACTATCTGATATATCAGCCATTGAGCTTTGAGTTAGCGTGTTAGTAATTGACTCTGGCTTAGTAGACGCAGTGCTTAAATCGGGCGCTATATCGCCACTTTCACCGGCAAATATATTACTAAACACTAAAATTGCATCGTTTGATTTTTCGGCCACACGTAAATCACTACCCTCAAGGGTAATATCTACAGGGTTGCCTAGCATAGTCGCAGGGCCTGAAATACTGCGTGCAACAGATGTATTACCTTGCGCACCTGAGGCATTATTAATAACAAAAAGCGCACCATCGGTAGCATCTGATGCGCTACCCACATCCGATAAAATAAGTTTATTGGTGGTTTCATCATAAACAATGCCGTGAATATTTACCGATATTTGCACACCATCGGCATCGCTTGGTGTAATAGTACGACTTGGCATAGCGGTAAATTCACCGCTTACAAAATTATCGTAAACCGCGACATCACCGTTGGTAAGTGCTACATAAAGTCGGTCGTTTACGTGGTCATAATCAACATCCCACGGGGCGGCTTCGGTAACAGTAGTAGCAAGCGGCGCGGCATCTCCCGCTGCAGCACTGCCAAATGTGGTAATTTGCATGGCACCAAAATCAGCTATAAATATCAGCCCGCTATTTTTTGCAATCGCTATGCCTTTAGGGTTAACCAGGGTAGTTGCAGGGCCTGTAATTTCACGGTCTTGATTAGTGCTAAAGCTTGCACCATCATCGCGATTAGCAAGTTGGCATATAGTTTTAACGCTACCATTTTCGCTGTCGCTTGCTTGTATTAAATTACCGAGGCTATCAAAGGCTACGCCTTCATTTGCAGTGGTATTAAAGGTTTTTAATTTGGCAGCGTCCTGGTTTATTAAATCAACAGTGCCTGCGTTTTGCTCGCCGTTATTAGCTAAAATAAACGTGGCTGCACTAAAGCCGGGGTTACCGTTTGTGCCATCGTTTCCATCTTGACCATCTGCTCCCGGCGTACCGGCTAAACCGTTTTCTCCATCATCACCGCTACACCCTGAAATACCAAGTACTATCCCAAGCGCTAATGCTGAAAAACAAAGGGGGCGTTTAAGTGAACTGTTTTGTGTATGAAGGTGAGTTAAATTAGCTTTTTTCATCATTTTTACCTTTTAATATTCCATCAAATGAAAGTAAATAACGTGCCTGTTTATACTCCTCAGTACGTACTATTTACTGTGTTAACCTCATAGAGATAACGCGTAGAAATACACATTGGATGCAAATATTTAAAAATAAAAAACAAAAAAGGAGCCATCAGGCTCCCTTTAAAAACTAGCTAGCAAAAATAATTAAGCGATAAACGATTTTATTGAATTTAAAATGCCTTGTTCGCCTAAACCCATTTCATCGTGCATTTGCGCTTGTGTGCCGTGCTTAATAAATTCATCAGGAATACCTAAGTTAAGCACCTTTAGGTTGGCTTTTTGCGCTGCTAAATATTCATTAACCGCTGAGCCTGCGCCACCACAAATAGCGTTGTCTTCAAGCGTTACTATTACATCATGAGTTTGGCTAAGCTCATCTAATAAACTTGTATCAAGTGGCTTAATAAAGCGCATATTAACTAGCGTTGCCCCTAGCTCATTTGCAGCAAGTTGCGCGTTTTCAAGCAAAGTACCAAAGGATAAAATAGCAATTTTAGCGCCTTGTTTAATGGTATTGGCTTTGCCTATTTCTAGTAGCGTCATTTCGCTTTGAATATCGGCAGTACCGGCACTACCACGAGGGTAGCGAACTGCTACAGGGCAATTAGCCCTATAACCGGTATAAAGCATATGGCGGCACTCGTTAGTATCACTTGGGGCCATAATAACCATGTTTGGAATACAGCGCATAAAGCTTAAGTCGTACGCACCTTGGTGTGTTTCGCCGTCGGCGCCTACAATACCAGCGCGGTCTATAGCAAAAAGCACTGGTAAGTTTTGCAGTGCAACATCATGGATAAGTTGATCATACGCACGTTGTAAAAAGCTCGAGTAAATAGCTACAACGGGTTTTAACCCTTCACAGGCAAAACCGGCGGCCAATGTGACAGCGTGCTGCTCTGCTATGGCTACATCAAAATACTGCTCTGGGTGCTCTTTTGAAAAACGCACCATACCAGAGCCTTCACGCATTGCCGGGGTAATAGCCATTAATTTTTTATCTTGCTCGGCCATATCACACAACCAATCACCAAACACCTTAGAGAAAGTGGCGGCGCCAGGTTTAGATTTAGGTAAGCTTGATGTATTAGGGTCAAACTTTGGCACACCGTGATAGCCAATAGGATCAGCTTCTGCGGGTTTATAGCCTTTTCCTTTTTGAGTTTTTATATGTAAAAGCTGAGGCCCTTTTAAATTACGCATATTACGCAGTGTATCTACGAGCATATTTACATCGTGCCCATCAATTGGGCCAATGTAATTAAGACCTAGTTCTTCAAAAAAGGTACCTGGAATAACCATTCCTTTTAGGTGCTCTTCTACTTTACTGGCAAGCTCTTTAACAGGAGGCACGCCAGAGAGTAACTTTTTACTGCCTTCGCGAATATTTGTGTAAAAGCTGCCAGATAAAATACGCGCAAAGTGATTAGTTAACGCACCGACGTTTTCAGAAATCGACATTTCGTTATCATTTAAAATGATTAACATGTCAGATTTTACATCGCCCAAGTGGTTCATGGCTTCAAATGCCATACCTGCTGTAATGGCGCCATCGCCTATAACGGCAACAGTTTTGCGGCCTTTACCTTCTTTTTGAGCCGCAATAGACATACCAAGTGCTGCCGAAATAGAGGTACTTGAATGGCCTACGCTAAAGGTATCGTATTGGCTTTCTTCACGAAAAGGGAATGGATGTAATCCGTCTTTTTGACGAATTGTATGCATCAAATCGCGTCGTCCCGTTAAAATTTTATGCGGGTACGCTTGATGGCCTACATCCCATACAAGGCGATCTTCTGGTGTGTTATACACATAATGTAGAGCAACGGTAAGCTCAACAGTTCCTAAACCAGACGCTAAATGGCCGCTACTTTGCGAAACAGAGTTGAGTAAATAGTCTCGTAACTCGTTGCTAAACGCAGGGAGTTTATCTTGCGCTATATCGCGTAAGTGGGCTGGTTCGTCAACCAAGTTAAGTAATGGATACTTGCTACTATCAAGTGTCATGGTATTTATTTTATCCTTCGCTAACACCGGTGCTAACTTATTAGTTGTTACCGCTGTTGAGTAATAATGTCAGTGCTAAATGGCAATACGTATATGTAACACTCAATGGTCACGTTTAATCAGGTAGTTTGCCAGCGCCGCTAGAACAGAGGTATCAGCATCTATTTTGTTTAATGCTTGATGCGCTTGCTCTATTAAATTTTGCGCCATTTGCTTGGCACCTTGCATACCTAATAGGGCCGGATAAGTTGCTTTATTAGCAGCTAAATCAGAGCCTTGTGGCTTACCTAAAGTAAATGTGTCACCTTCAACATCTAAAATGTCGTCGTGCACTTGAAATGCCAGCCCTATAGCATACCCAAAAACACGTAAGTTTTCTAAGGTTTGTTTGTCTGCTTTTTCGCTACATAATGCACCCAATGTAATGGCACAGTTGATTAAGGCACCCGTTTTTAATCTATGAATTCGTTCAAGCTGTTGTACTGTAATCACTTTATCTGTGGCTGCTATATCTAGCCCTTGCCCGCCTACCATGCCTTCAAGCCCCGATGCTTTAGCCAGTGCGCTGATCATTTTTACTTGTGTTGATGCGCTGCAGGTAAAATTGTGAGTCGAGATAAGCTCAAAGGCCAATGTTTGTAGTGCATCGCCCGCTAAAATTGCATGCGCATCGTCAAACTCTATATGGCAAGTTGGGCGTCCACGGCGAAGGTCGTCATCATCCATGGCTGGTAAATCATCGTGCACCAATGAGTAGCTATGAATACACTCAATAGCAGCAGCAAGAATATCTAAATCTTGCTTATTAGCTCCGAGCATTTCACCACTTGCGTAGACTAAAAAGGGGCGTAAACGCTTGCCACCGTTAAATAAGCCGTACTGCGTAGCTTCTTTTACTGTGTGTGCAGTATCAAGGGGTTGATCAAAGTACTGTTGCAGGGTCTTTACGACATCTTGTTGAGCACATTCTATTTTTTCTTGTATGCTCACGGTTATTCCATATCGTTGTTAAATGAAGTAAGCGCTGCTTTTTCGTCATTGCCCATTAAAATAGACACTTTTTGTTCTGCTTGTTGTAACTTACCCGTTGAGGCGTTAGCTAAGGCTATACCACGCTCAAATTGCTTTAACGACTGCTCAAGCGATAAATCACCTTGTTCCATTTCACCGACAATGGTTGATAGTTCTTCGAGTGCTTGTTCAAAACTTAGGTTTTCAGGTTTTTTAGTCGCCATGTTTAATTTCAGCCAGCATGATAAATTTAGGAGCCAATTTTAGGGGGAATGCTAAACTAGGTCAAAGGATGATCGTTGTTTTTTGAGTTATATCAGTTTAAATCGTATTTTTACCATGTATAAGATGCGTATTAGTGCTCACTGTGTACAATAAAATTAATCAGTCGCTAGGCGAGTAGGGTATCTTGATCTAAAATTAGGCCAAACACAGTGTTTTACACTTTTTTCAAAAATGGCTTAAGTATTTCAGTATCTTGCCGATAAGCAGTTAATAATAAAAGTTTGAATAACAAAGTATAATACTTTGGAGGAAATGTGGATTTAGCAACCATAATTGGGATCCTTGGCGCAATTGGTTTAATTGTCATGTCCATGTTTATGAGTAGTAGCGGTGAAATGGGGATGTTTGCCGATGCGCCTTCTAGTGTAATTGTATTTGGTGGCTCACTATTTATTGTGTTATCAAACTTTACCTTGTCGCAGTTTTTGGGCATAGGTAAAGTTGTTGGTAAAGCATTTATGTTTAAAATCGAATCGCCAGAAGAGCTGATTGAAAAAGCAGTTGAACTTGCTGATTCAGCCCGTAAAGGGGGGTTTTTAGCCCTCGAAGAAGCCGAAATACCAAACCCTTTTATGCGCAAAGGTGTAGATATGCTCGTTGATGGTCACGATGCTGATGTAGTTCGTGCCACGCTTCAAAAAGACATTTCTTTAACCACTACTCGTCACGAACTGGGCGCCGGTTTATTTAAGTCACTTGCCGATATAGCCCCTGCAATGGGTATGATAGGAACGTTAATAGGCTTAGTTGCTATGTTATCTAACATGGATGACCCTAAAGCCATTGGCCCCGCAATGGCGGTGGCATTATTAACTACTTTATATGGTGCATTTTTAGCAAATGTAGTGGCTATTCCTATTCAGGTAAAACTGGAGCTTCGTAAAGACGAAGAGGCCATGAATCAGCGTCTAATATTGGATGCTATTTTAGGTATTCAAGATGGCCAAAACCCGAAAGTAATTGAAGGTATATTGAAAAACTACCTTGCTGAGTCTAAGCGCAAAGTAGATACCGAGGAGTAACCATGTCTGATCAAGAGTGCAAATGCCCACCACCAGGTCTGCCTGCTTGGATGGGAACATTTGCCGACTTAATGTCGCTTTTAATGTGCTTTTTTGTACTTTTGCTCGCGTTTTCAGAAATGGATGTACTTAAATTTAAGCAAATAGCAGGCTCGATGAAGTTTGCATTTGGTGTGCAAAACAAAATAGAAGTAAAAGATATCCCTAAAGGGACCTCGGTTATTGCTATGGAATTTACCCCAGGTAAGCCTGAACCTACCCCGATAGAAACCATTCAGCAACAAACCGTTGAAATGACCCAGCAAATGTTAGAGTTTCAAGCGGGTGATGAAAGCTCTGCTGGTGGTAGACAAGAGCAGCGTGGCGATAAGCGTGGTGGCGAGTCACGTAGTACATCGCAGCAGCAATCTTCAGAGCAAGCAACTTCAGCCGCCGATCAAGAACAAACTAACGAGTTAGTGAAAAAAATAGCGCAACAGCTCGAAAAACAAATTATCGACGGTGCAATCGAGCTTGAATCTTTAGGGCAGCAAATCATTATTCGTATCCGTGAAAATGGCTCATTTCCCTCTGGCAGTGCTTTTTTACAACCTAAGTTTAAGCCCATAATTCAAGATATTGGTGAGTTATTAAAAGATGTACCTGGAGAAATTACGGTATCGGGTCACACCGATGATTTTCAGGTTTCTAATGAGTTATATATTAATAACTGGGACTTATCGTCAAAGCGTGCTGTAGCAGTAGCAAGCGAATTACAAACGGTACAAGGGTTTGATAAAAACCGCATGATGGTAGTAGGGCGGGCTGATACTCGTCCACTTGTTCCGAATAATTCAAACGAAGATAGGCGTAGAAATCGCCGAGTAGAAATATCAATCTTACAAGGTAAAGCTAAAGAGTCAGACCCTATTGATGTACGCTAGGCTAGTAGCGGGCGCTAATTTCTCTAATTAAGTTTCTTTTTAAGGTACTTAATCGCCTAAGTATCTTGGCAAGCTCATTATTTTAGCTTAAAGTACATTTCCTTAACATATGTAATGGATGTGCTGTGAAAGTTATAATTAAATATTGTGATATGCCAGGTAATGGTGATGGTACCGACGACGATACAAAAGAAAAATAAGGTAAAACATTTTGCCTGATTGGTTTTTGTATTTCGTTAGTATTTTAAGTAAAAGCTGGGTCTTTATGCTAAGCCCGGCTCTTTTTATATTTTTTATATTTAAAGATTACTTAGCCTTTAGGTTTGCATTACTGACCGTCGCTTTTTTCTTCTTTGGGGGGATAACAGCCTCTAGCTTGAGAGAGTTTGACGATATTTATATCTATCGTTATTTAGTTTGGGCGGCTACCGATATTATATGGATGGCGTTAATAGCTTATTGGGGAATAAAAGATAAAGTTTATTTATGGCAATGCGTTATTGGTCAGTTAGTGGTTATTGGCGCACCTATACTACAATTATTCAGATTAGTTGACCGTCACCTTTGGGATTTAGCTTACAGCACCATTATTTACAAAACGTTAATGCCCTTTATCAACATTGGCACCGTCATAGTGTGTTATTTACCTTTAATTATGCTTTTCGCTAAAAAAAGTAATTCCCCCTCAAAAATAGAAAGCGCTCCACCTTCTAAATAGCTGTGCTAAACTACTGTTCATATAAACAGTTAATGAGCAACTCCCATGAAACTCTATATCGCAGAAAAGCCATCACTTGGCAGAGCTATTGCTGATGCATTGCCAAAACCACATAAAAAACACGATGGTTATATAGAAGTGGCTAATGGTGACTGTGTCTCGTGGTGTATAGGGCACTTACTTGAGCAAGCTGAACCTGATGATTATGATGCGCGTTTTAAAAAGTGGCAATTTGAACACCTCCCCATAGTGCCAGAACAATGGCAGCTCAAGGCAAAAACGAAAACGCGTAAGCAATTAACTATTTTAAAAAAGCTAATTAAGCAGGCATCAGTACTCGTGCATGCGGGGGATCCCGATCGCGAAGGCCAATTGTTGGTTGATGAAGTCATAGAGCAAGCCAAAATAAGTAAAACCAAAAAGCAAAGCATTCAGCGTTTACTTATAAGTGATTTAAATTTAGCGGCGGTAAAAAAAGCGCTTACTGCCATGCGTTCAAATCGTGAATTTATTCCGCTAAGTGTGTCGGCGCTTGCGCGTTCACGTGCAGATTGGCTATTTGGTATGAACCTTACGCGTGCTTATACGCTGGCGGGACAAAAAGCAGGCTTTGGCAATGTGTTGTCGGTGGGTCGCGTACAAACCCCAATTTTAGGTTTAGTGGTTAACCGTGATAACGAAATAGCTAACTTTGTGTCAAAACCATTTTATGAAGTGTTGGCGCATTTAATAACCCCTGAGCAGCAAAGCTTTGTGGCCAAGTGGGTACCAAGCAAAGCCTGCGAGCCGTACCAAGATGAAGAGGGCCGCGTTTTAAATAATGCATTAGCCGAAAACGTCGCCTCGCGAATAGCCAATCAACCAGGCGAGGTTACAGCGCTCGAACAAAAACAAAAAAAACAAAGCGCGCCGCTGCCTTATAATTTATCGGCACTGCAAATAGATGCTGCAAAGGCATTTGGTATGGCAGCTCAGCAAGTGCTCGATATTTGCCAAACGCTTTATGAGCGTCATAAGTTAATTACTTACCCTCGTTCTGATAATCGTTATTTGCCTAAAGAGCATCATTTAGATGCGCCTGCAATTTTAAAAGCAATTGCAGCTAATGGCGGTCAAAATACTGAGTTTGTGAATGGGGCAGACGCTAAAAAACGCAGCAAATGTTTTAACGATGCAAAAGTGGCTGCACACCATGCAATTGTACCTACCGCTAAACAACTAAAAACAGCGACTTTGGCGCCTGATGAAGCAAAAGTATATCAACTTATTAGTAGGCATTATTTAATTCAGTTTTACCCCGATTATATTTATAACGAAACTAAAGTAGAGGTAACAATTGCGGGAGGTTTATTTAAAGCCAATGCAAAGCAAGATGTAAGCCTAGGATTTAAGGTATTAATGGGCAAAGCCGAGCTAAAAGATGAAGCAACCTTGCCTCATTTAACAAAAGGCATGGCGCTTAACTGCACTAAAGGTGAAGTGGTAGAAAAACACACTACGCCACCGTCTCATTTTACTGATGCAACATTGCTAAGTGCCATGACCGGCATTAGTCGTTATGTGAAAGATTCACAAATTAAAAAAATACTCAAAGAGACCGATGGGTTAGGAACAGAGGCAACCCGCGCAGGCATTATTGAATTATTATTTAGGCGTCGTTTTTTAAAGCGCGAAGGTAAATCAATTAAAGCAACGCAAACAGGCTTGGCACTTATTAGTGTTTTACCAGAGGGTTTAGCTAGCCCCGATTTGACCGCTAAATGGGAGGCGAGTTTAGGCAACATTGCTCAACAAGCAATGAGCTACCAACAATTTTTACAACCACTGCTGGTGGAGCTTGAAGGTTTTGTACAGCAAGCAGCTAGTTGTGATAGCCATGTATTTTCAAAGCTACCTAAAACACCACCTAAAAAGCGCTTTGCTAAGGGTGGTAAAAAAGCAGCATTTAAAAAATCAAATTATAAAAAGAGCTCAGCAACCACTTAATCGCTGAGCTCTCAAATACGGCTTATTTATTATTAAATAATGCGACTGCAGCGTTACTCATGGCTTTTATACCGGTCGGTAATGCTACTTTATAATCTGGCGCAAATTTACTTGAGTGTAATGAAGGAAGTGTTTGGTTACTTTTCATCGCATTTGTATATTGCTGCTGGTTTACTCCGCCTAACCAAAATAACGTAATAGGAATGTTTTCGTCAGTTCTACCGTACAGTCCAAAATCTTCACCAGCCATAACCGCTTTTGTCTCAAGTACATTAGTTTCGCCAATTGCATCAGCAATAGCACTCCTAACAATATTAGTTTGCTGAGGGTTATTGTAAGTAGATGGAATAGATTCATCTTCATGAACGTGAACAACAGGGTAGTGTGACTCAGTAAGGCCAGCACTTTGAGCAATACCCGCTGTAATACGTTTTATAGCAGCTATTTGCGCCGTACGTACCTCTGGGTTGTAGCTTCTAAGCGTAAGCTGTAGTTTTACTTCATCGGAAATCACATTATGCTTTGAGCCACCATGAATAGATCCCACGGTCACAACAGAAGGCTCAAGTGGAGAAAGCTCGCGGCTTGTGATTGTTTGTAATGCTAATACCGTACGCGCCGCAATAACTACAGGGTCTACGGTAGTGTGCGGGTAGGCGCCGTGTCCGCCTTTACCTTTTATAGTTATATCTACTGAATCAACACTTGCCATGGTGTATTCATTTTTCATTGATACCTTACCCGCAGGCACGCTGGCACTAACATGCAGCGCAATAACATGATCAGGCTTAGCATATTTACTAAATAAGCCTTCACTTAACATGGCTTTTGCTCCACCGCCAACTTCTTCTGCAGGTTGCGCAACCATCATTAACGTTCCTTGCCACTTATCTTTATGGGCAATAAGTTGCTCAGCAGTACCAATAAACGAGCTCATATGTATATCGTGGCCACAGCCATGCATTACACCTACTTTATTCCCATGCTCATTGGTCACTTGTACTTTAGATGCATAAGGTTTACCGGTTTGCTCTGTGATTGGTAGGCCATCAGTATCAGTACGAATCATTATTGTAGGGCCGGTGCCATTTTTATAAATCCCTACCACACCGTAGCCGCCCACATTATCTGTTACGTCAAACCCAAGGTTTGTTAATTGCGATGCTATTTTTTTGCCAGTTTCTTGTTCGTGATATGAAAGCTCTGGAGATTGGTGTAAGTCGAGGTAAAACTTTTCAATAGCTGGCATACTCTTAGTTAAATCTAAGCTTAGTGACTTAGCGTAAGTAAGTGGGCTTGCTATCATAAATGCTGCAGCTAGATAGGTGATTTTCATGTTTTCCCTCATTATTTGAAAGTATTTAATACTTGTATTTATTATGTTCGTCTCCATATAAAAACCTAAATAAATGAATATGGCAATTAATTCAATGAGCAACATAGTTAGTATCAACGCACAAAACCTTCAGCAAGTACTCGGTGAAACATCACAACAAAAGTTGGTGCTGCTTAACTTCCACTCCCCACAAAGCCCTGAGTGTATTAGCCAAATCGGTATATTAGAAAATTTAGCTACGCAATATAAAGACCATATTGTAGTGGCTAATCTTGATTGTGACGCAGAACAAGCACTCGCCTCGCAATTAGCGCAGCAGGTTGGCTTGCAAACATTACCTACACTTGTGTTGTTAAAAGATTCAGCTCCAGTAGATTTATTAGCGGGTGCACAAACAGACGCGCAAATTCGCGAAGCCCTGAGTAAGCATTTACCAGCGCAGCAGGACCTACTTCTTGAACAAGCAAAACAAGCATTATTAAAGTCGGACCTAAATGCTGCATTTAATTACGCAAAGCAAGCGTATGAAATAGACAGTGCAAACGCACGTATAAAGCTTGTGTTAGCCGATATATGCATTCAAATACACAAGTTAGATGATGCTCAAGCACTCATTGATACCATTGACGCCCAAGAGCAAGATGCTTATTTTCATAATATAAAAGCTAAATGCGAAGCGGCGCTAGAAGCTACCGACTCGCCAGAGATAAAAGAAAAGCAATCTCAAGTAGAAAAGTACCCAAATGACTTAGACCTGAAAATAGAGCTAAGCCAATTGCTAAATGATGCAGGACGAAAAGAAGAAGCACTCGAAACACTGTTCAGCGTACTTAAAAAGGATCTTAACTTTAATGACGCTAAAGCAAGCTTTTTAGCAATTATCGCTTCTCTACCAGATGGAGATGCACTTGCAGCAAAATACAGAAGAAAGCTTTATAGTATTTTGTATTAATACGCGCAGTTAATAAATTAACTTAAAAGCACCTTATAGTGCTTTTTGCGTTTTATACATCGTTATATTTAAAACAAATTGGCCTTTGTGTATAGGTTTAGTTTGTTTTTTGTACTGCTTTTGGCTCTTTAGAGTGAAAAATGCACGAAAGAGCTTTTATTTATAGTTTTTATTAAAAAACGCTTGCGTAAAAATCCGTTCTCCCTATAATGCGACCCCACTGAGACGGCAGAGCGCAACGCATAGCGAGGCACGAGCTACTTAGTGAGTCGAGTAAAACTTAGTTTTAAAAACTTTCAAGTTTAACAAAATTAAGTGTTGACAA
>NZ_JAQREK010000103.1:0-435 GCF_028599265.1 Pseudoalteromonas sp. Angola-4
GTATTATAAAAATGATTTACGCCGGCG
This sequence comes from Pseudoalteromonas sp. Angola-4, assembly GCF_028599265.1. Classification (NCBI taxonomy): domain Bacteria; kingdom Pseudomonadati; phylum Pseudomonadota; class Gammaproteobacteria; order Alteromonadales; family Pseudoalteromonadaceae; genus Pseudoalteromonas; species Pseudoalteromonas sp. Angola-4. The sequence goes on from NZ_JAQREK010000103.1 coordinate 28, forward strand.
TGAATTGGCTGATGTGTTGCGCATTGAGCCTAGTAAAATTAACACGCGATTACTTGATGATCCTACTCGTCGCTTTGTGTATTTAAAACGCCAAGTGACTCCCGCTGTGGCTAATTACATCGGTGATTTACGCCTACCTGGTATTCATTCATTGGATGAATCAAAACGTTATTACCCTGCTGGTGAAGTAAGCGCACATGTTATTGGGTTTACCAATATTGATGGTAAAGGCATTGAGGGCATAGAAAAGCTTTATGAAAACGCGTTAACCGGTGAAGAAGGGCGCCGTACCATTCGCAAAGATGCGCAAGGGCGTGAAGTTGAAGTGCTTGATGAACGCGAGCGAGTAGAACCTGAAAGCATTCAGCTAAGTATTGATCAGCGAATTCAAGCCATTGCCTATAAAGC
>NZ_JAQREK010000104.1:0-434 GCF_028599265.1 Pseudoalteromonas sp. Angola-4
CATGTACTCATCCCAGCTAACGTCCATTGCCATGTCGTCACTTACGGTATCTTTAGCAAGCGCTTCACCACTGTCTTGTTCATACTCGCTAGGGGCTTCATCTGCAGATACGGTTACTGTAACTTCATCGTTATCTGCTTTTTGCTCATTTTTGCCCGCAAGATCATCGGCATAGTCTTGCTCCTCAACCTCAAGTAATGGGTTGCTGTCGAGCGCTTCTTGTATTTCTTGCTGAAGATCCAATGTACTTAATTGCAGCAAGCGAATAGCTTGTTGCAACTGAGGTGTCATTGTAAGTTGCTGGCCCATGCGCAGCTGTAGTGATTGCCTCATGTATCTCTAACAATCCTTTTAAGTTGTTATAATTAATACTAGCAGATGCTTATAAATAAGGCGTAAATGTTACAGCCTAAATTGCTCGCCTAAATATACAT
>NZ_JAQREK010000105.1:0-434 GCF_028599265.1 Pseudoalteromonas sp. Angola-4
CAATTAAGGCGGCTTGTTGATCGCCTGCTATACCGCAAATTGGAATTTCACCACCAAATAGCTCGCTTGCAGTCACCCCAAAGTCAGCCGCTGAGTCCATTACCTCAGGTAGCATCGACGCTGGAATATTAAATAAAGCCAGTAACTCTTCATCCCAGCATTGCTGATGAATGTTAAACAGTAATGTACGAGAGGCATTGGTAGCATCGGTTTTGTGAGCTTTACCGTTAGTGAGTTGCCATAGCAAGTAGGTATCTATCGTACCAAATGCTAGTTCACCTGCGTGTGCTTGCTCTTTAGCGCCTTTGACGTTATCTAAAATCCAACGAATTTTGGTTGCAGAAAAGTAAGGATCGAGTACTAAACCGGTTTTATCATTCACCATTTGTGTATGCCCAGCATGACGTAAATTATCGCAATAGTCACTGGTACGT
>NZ_JAQREK010000106.1:0-433 GCF_028599265.1 Pseudoalteromonas sp. Angola-4
GGTTGCTAGAGGTATTAACACGGCGCGCTTTGCCCGTACATTAAGTATTTTATCGTCTAGCTCAGTGCCGCTTCTTGAAGGACTGCGTATCTCAGGTGGGGTGTTGGTTAACGAAAAAATAAAGCAAGCAGTGGCACATGCCGCAGAAAGAGTCAGTGAAGGGGCGAGTCTTCGTGCTTCACTACAGCAAACTAAGTTGTTTCCACCAATGATGCTACATATGATAGCCAGTGGTGAAAAGTCCGGTGAACTTGAGCAAATGTTAGAGCGTGCTGCTAACAATCAAGATCGCGAGTTTGAAAGTATGGTTAATGTGTCATTAAAATTATTGGAACCGGCAATGATTGCCTCTATGGCAGTGATTGTGCTTTTCATAGTAATGGCAATTTTGCAGCCAATTATGGCAATGAACAAGGCCGTAGGTCTTTAAGTA
>NZ_JAQREK010000107.1:0-433 GCF_028599265.1 Pseudoalteromonas sp. Angola-4
TTTTAAAAGTGTCTGCCGATAATTACGTGCAGCTTAAAGATGAATACTTAGCTGAAGACGCGAAATAACCACAACTTTTTGCTTAATTAAGTAAACTCACTTCTATTTGCCCTGCCGAGTTATAGCTTTCGTCTTCGATTAGCTGCTCGGCACGCTCTTCATAATCAAATCGATATTGTTCAAAATAACGCGTTGCATGACTCTCATCGGCTAAATTTAAACTACTTACAGCAATCACACACTCAACTAGCATTCCGCTTACTTGTGCAAAAAAAACTAATTGATGAGTTGGCTCTCTAAATTCGAGTCGGTCTATAAACTGTATTGCTTGATTCATTTAAGTACTCCCTGCTTTAATGCAATAACAACGGGAACAATGTCCGGCATTTTATTTCGCCATACATAATAAGCTTGTGCAGCTTGCCCTACTAAC
>NZ_JAQREK010000108.1:0-429 GCF_028599265.1 Pseudoalteromonas sp. Angola-4
GTCTTTAATGGCTTGGCCAACTTGCTCTTCGTTACCATAAATTTGCGCGGTATCAATATGACGAACTCCTACTTCTAACGCCATTTTTACAGATTCATAAGCAGTTTTACCTTCTAAACGAAAAGTACCCATACCTAAGTCTGGCATTTCAATTACACGTTGTGTCCTAGCTTTATCCTTATTAAATAATTGGTTTAAAATTCAAACGTTGCGTTTACTAAATACACCGATTACTTTTTGATTTAAAATTTTGACCTCATATAAACACTGAGGCCATTCATTTTTATTTCAAGACTAACCTACATAAGTGTCGCTTTATTTAGCCTTAACATTTTGTTTATCTAGCCTGCCACTGTACCGGGTGACTATGAAAGCCAGCAATGAAACAACGGCGCCAATCCATGCGGTATCTTTTAGTTCCATGTGCTC
>NZ_JAQREK010000109.1:0-429 GCF_028599265.1 Pseudoalteromonas sp. Angola-4
GTATATGGTATTAATACTGGCTTTGGGTTATTGGCCAATACTAAAATCGCTGACGATGAACTCGAACTATTACAACGCAGTATTGTGCTTTCACACGCCGCAGGTATTGGTGAGTTAATGGATGACAGCACCGTTAGATTGATGATCACACTAAAAATAAACTCTTTATCGCGCGGTTATTCTGGTATTCGCTTAGCTGTGCTTGAGTTTTTTATGCAGCTGCTTAAAAGTGAAGTTTACCCTTGCGTGCCTAAAAAGGGCTCAGTGGGTGCATCGGGCGATTTAGCACCGCTTGCGCATATGTGTTTGCCTTTATTAGGTGAGGGTAAAATGCGTTATCAAGGTGAGCTGATAAGCGCTACACAAGGGCTAAAAATTGCAGGTCTTGAGCCACTAACATTAGCTGCAAAAGAAGGGTTAGCCTTATTG
>NZ_JAQREK010000110.1:0-400 GCF_028599265.1 Pseudoalteromonas sp. Angola-4
CGTAAAAAAGCCCGGCTCTTTCGAGTCGGGCTTTCTTATATTTGGAGCCTGGCAATGTCCTACTTTCACATAGCAAATGCTACACTATCATCGGCGCTGTTTCGTTTCACTACTGAGTTCGGCATGGGGTCAGGTGGGTCCAAAACGCTATGGTTACCAAGCAAATTAGGTGCAAAGGATTAAGGACAAGCACGTAGTGCTACTATTTCCTTTGCGCAAGGTGCCTCAATGTTAACGCTACGCGCTAAGAGTCACCTCATAAATTTGGAAAACTCTGATAATATTTTTTAAGTCTAAGTATTTATCTACTCTAGCTATTAACTTCTGTCGCTTGTTTCTGTCACAAAACGCGTTTGGCGTTGTATGGTTAAGCCTCACGGGTAATTAGTACAAGTTAGCT
>NZ_JAQREK010000012.1:0-138164 GCF_028599265.1 Pseudoalteromonas sp. Angola-4
CACCGCCGTATACTTTTGCAAGTACGTTAGTGATTGCTGCAGTTAGTGTAGTTTTACCGTGGTCAACGTGGCCGATTGTACCAACGTTTACGTGCGGTTTTACGCGTTCAAACTTTTCTTTTGCCATCTTAAAAAATTCCTAATTAAGAAATTAAAGCCTGACTCACTATTGAGCCAGACAAGCTAAAATCATATAACAGCGCGAGCTGAAATTATTGTATCTGCAACATTTTTAGAGGCTTCAGCGTACTTCAAAAACTCCATAGAGTAAGAAGCACGGCCCTGTGTTGCAGATCGTAAAGCAGTTGCATAACCAAACATTTCAGAAAGAGGAACCTGAGCATTAACTTGCTTAAGTCCACCTATTGCATCTTCCATGCCTTCGATTATGCCGCGACGACGGTTTAAGTCGCCAACTACATCACCCATGTTTGAGTCAGGAGTGATTACTTCAACCTTCATCATTGGCTCTAAAAGTACAGGGTCAGCTTTAAGCGCCCCAGCTTTCATTGCCATTGAACCTGCAATTTTAAATGCCATTTCATTCGAGTCTACATCATGGAATGAACCATCATATAAAGTCGCTTTAACGCCAAGTAATGGGTAGCCTGCCAGTACACCTTGAGACATTTGCTCTTGGATACCTTTGTCTACCGCAGGGATAAATTCTTTTGGAACCGAACCACCTACAGTTTCGTTAACGAACTCATAAATTGGTGCTTCATCATCCGAAATATCCATCGGTTCAAGTTTAACCCAGACGTGACCATATTGACCACGACCACCTGATTGACGTACAAACTTCCCTTCAACTTCAACAGTTGAACGAATAGCTTCTCGGTATGCAACCTGCGGCTTACCAACGTTACATTCAACACTGAATTCACGTTTCATACGGTCGACAATGATATCAAGGTGAAGTTCACCCATACCAGAGATTATAGTCTGGCCTGATTCTTCGTCAGTTTGTACACGAAAAGACGGATCTTCTGCGGCTAGTTTACCTAGTGCAATACCCATCTTATCTTGGTCAGCGATTGTGCGAGGCTCAACCGCAACAGAGATAACTGGCTCTGGGAACTCCATACGCTCTAGCGTAATGATAGAGTTCGGATCACACAGTGTCTCACCTGTTGTTACGTCTTTAAGACCAATAGCTGCCGCAATATCGCCTGCGTGAACTTCTTTGATCTCTTCACGTGAGTTTGAATGCATCTGTACGATACGACCAAATCGCTCACGCTTACTTTTAACTGGGTTATAAACCGCGTCACCCTGTTTAACAGTACCAGAGTAAACACGGAAAAAGGTTAAAGTGCCAACAAACGGGTCTGTTGCAATTTTAAATGCAAGTGCAGCAAACGGCGCTTTATCATCAGCTGGACGTTCTTCCTCAGTTCCATTTTCTAGGATACCTTGGATTTGTTTCACTTGTGTTGGTGCAGGCATGTATTCAACAACGCCATCAAGCACAGCTTGAACGCCTTTGTTTTTAAATGCACTACCACACGTAATGGGAACAATTTCGTTCGCTAATGTGCGTTGACGTAAGGCAGATTTAATCTCTGCTTCACTTAACTCTTCACCTTCTAAGTACTTATCCATTAGCTCTTCAGAGGCTTCAGCTGCACTTTCAACTAAATGAGAGTGCCATTCTTGAGCGAGCTCTTGAAGTTCTGCCGGTATTGCCTCATAAGAGAAAGTCATACCCTGGTCCGCTTCGTTCCAGTTAATGGCTTTCATTTTTATAAGGTCAATAACACCTTTAAAGTCGTCTTCAGCGCCAATTGGCAACTGGATTGGAACAGGCGTTGCTCCAAGACGAGATTTCACCTGGTCAACAACCGTTAAGAAGTCAGCGCCGGTGCGATCCATTTTATTTACGAAGATCATTCTTGGAACTTCGTATTTGTTCGCTTGGCGCCAAACTGTCTCAGTTTGCGGCTGTACACCTGATGAAGCACAAAGAACAACTACCGCACCATCAAGTACACGTAAAGAACGCTCTACTTCGATAGTGAAATCTACGTGTCCTGGAGTATCAATAATATTGATACGATGGTCGTCAAATTGCGCGTCCATCCCTTTCCAGAAACACGTTGTTGCAGCAGAAGTGATTGTGATACCACGCTCTTGTTCCTGCTCCATCCAATCCATAGTTGCGGCGCCATCATGTACTTCACCGATCTTATGAGAAAGACCTGTGTAGAACAGAACACGTTCTGTTGTGGTGGTTTTGCCTGCATCTACGTGAGCTACTATGCCGATATTACGGTAGCGCTCAAGTGGAGTTGTACGTGCCATATGATCCTCTTAAAGGTTAAGGACAGATTACCAACGGTAATGTGCGAATGCTTTATTCGCTTCAGCCATACGGTGAACGTCTTCACGTTTCTTAACCGCAGTGCCTTTGTTGTCAGCAGCGTCAACGATTTCTTGAGCTAAACGTAAGCCCATAGATTTTTCGCCACGCTTACGTGCAGCGTCTACTAACCAACGCATACCTAATGCGTTGCGACGTACTGGACGTACTTCAACTGGAACTTGATAAGTTGAACCACCAACACGGCGAGATTTAACCTCTACCTGTGGACGGATGTTATCAAGTGCAGATTCAAAGATTTCTAGGTGCGACTTGCCTGATTTCTCAGCAGCCACGTCTAGCGCACCATAAACAATTTTTTCAGCAGTAGATTTCTTGCCGTCTAACATTACGATGTTAACGAATTTAGCAAGAAGTTCCGATCCGAACTTAGGATCTGGAAGAATTTTACGTTGACCTATTACGCGTCTTCTAGGCATTTTGTATCTCCGGTTTATTCAGGTTTGTCCTTTTGGAACAATCACCCAAAACAATAATTAATAATATTTAGTGCTTGGCCTTACTAACGGAAAACAATTAGCCTTTAGGGCGTTTTGCACCGTATTTAGAACGAGCTTGACGACGGTCGCTAACGCCTGCACAGTCAAGTGCACCACGTACAGTGTGAAAACGCACACCTGGTAAATCTTTAACACGACCACCACGGATTAGGATTACACTGTGCTCTTGAAGGTTATGACCTTCACCACCGATGTATGATGTTACTTCGAAACCGTTAGTTAAACGTACACGAGCTACTTTACGTAACGCTGAGTTTGGTTTCTTAGGTGTAGTTGTATATACGCGAGTACATACACCACGCTTTTGCGGACACGCTTTAAGCGCAGCTGAGTTACTTTTAGTAACCTTGCTACGACGTGGCTTACGCACTAGCTGGTTAATAGTTGCCATTTAAATAGCTCCTGAAATTAAAATTACTACTGAAAAAAATAAAAAAATCCGCCCTTTTTACAAGCTTGTAACATACATGCAAGTAAATGGGTGGCGGAATTTTAATGAGCAAAGTTTAACCTGTCAACCTAAACTCATCGTAAGACAGTAGATAACTGTCTTACGATTTATTAATCTGTTGATTAATAAGAGTTTATTGATTTCCAGATAAATCTGCGTTCAGAGCATCTGTTAGTGCTTGAGTTGCCTCTTCTGCACTTACTGTTTGCTCTTCAACAACTTCACCCTGCTTGCGGCGAGCCATACGGTCTTGGTGATACGCAAAGCCAGTACCGGCTGGGATCAGACGACCCACAATTACGTTTTCTTTCAGACCGCGAAGCTCATCGCTCTTACCATTCACTGCGGCATCTGTAAGAACACGTGTTGTTTCTTGGAAAGACGCTGCCGAGATGAAAGATTCGGTTGCTAGTGATGCTTTCGTGATACCCATAAGTTGTATTTCAAACTTCGCTGGGATTTTACCTTGTTTTTCAAGGTCACGATTAGCGATATTAACGCGAGCTACTTCAATTTGCTCACCCGCTAAGAACTCAGTATCACCGCCGTCAAGGATGGTACATTTACGTAGCATCTGACGAATAATTGTTTCAATGTGCTTATCATTGATCTTAACGCCCTGCAAACGGTAAACCTCTTGCACTTCGTTAACAATGTAGTTAGCAACATGAGTCACACCACGTAGGCGTAAGATGTCATGTGGTGATTCAGGGCCATCGGCGATAACTTCACCTTTAGACACTTGCTCACCTTCAAACACGTTAAGTTGACGCCACTTAGGAATCATCTCTTCGTAATGATCGCCTTCAGCTGGTGTAATAACTAAACGTTTCTTACCTTTAGTCTCTTTACCGAAGCTAATAGTACCTGTGATTTCAGCTAAGATAGCTGGATCTTTTGGCTTACGTGCTTCAAATAAGTCGGCTACGCGTGGTAGACCACCCGTGATATCACGAGTTTTCGAACCTTCTTGCGGAATACGTGCAAGTACGTCACCTGGGTTTGCTGTAACGCCATCTGTCACTTCAATCGTAGTGAATGAAGGAAGACGTGTTTCTTGCAAGCCGCGCTCTTCACTTTCGATGATAAGCTTAGGCTCTTTCGCATTTACTTTAGCAAGGTCTTTAACAACTACACGGGTTAAGCCGGTTAGTTCATCAGTTTGTGCTTCCGTATTTGAGTCATCAACATCGCTGAACGAGATTTTTGACTTATGCTCAAGAACGATTGGGTGACTATGCGGGTCCCAAGTAGCAACTATGTCGTTACCTTGAACTTCTGCATTGTCTTGTACTGTTAGTACCGCACCGTAAGGTACTTTATAACGCTCTTTTTCACGACCGAAGCTATCAATGATAGTGATTTCAGTTGAACGTGAAGTAATTACAATCTTACCGTCGGTATTAAGTACATACTTAGCGTTATGTAGTTTTAACGTACCGTCAGTTTTAACTTGTACATTGTTTTCAGCTGATGCTCTTGATGCCGCACCACCGATGTGGAATGTACGCATCGTAAGCTGTGTACCCGGCTCACCGATTGATTGTGCCGCGATAACACCTACTGATTCACCCGCGTTGATGATATGACCACGTGCAAGGTCACGACCATAACACTTAGCACATACACCAAAGTCGTTATCACAGGTGATAACAGAACGTACGCGAACTTCATCTACTGAGTGCTCTTCTAAAAGGTCACACAGTTTTTCATCAAGCATGATATTACGTTCTACTAATACAGTATCTGTATTAGGGATAACCACAGGCTCAGCTACAACACGACCTAGTACACGTTCGCGAAGTGCTTCTACAACGTCACCACCTTCAATAAGCGGTTTCATTGTTAAGCCATCTTCTGTGCCACAGTCGTCTTCATTGATCACCAAATCTTGTGCAACGTCTACTAGACGACGCGTTAGGTAACCTGAGTTAGCTGTTTTAAGTGCTGTATCGGCAAGACCTTTACGCGCACCGTGCGTTGAGATGAAGTACTGTAGTACGTTTAGACCTTCACGGAAGTTAGCCGTGATTGGCGTCTCGATGATTGAACCATCTGGACGTGCCATTAGACCACGCATACCTGCTAGCTGACGGATCTGAGCGGCACTACCACGAGCACCTGAGTCGGCCATCATAAACACTGAGTTAAATGACGGTTGCTCTTCTTCTTCACCTTTGGCATTGATAACCGTGTCTTTAGACAAGTTGGCCATCATTTCACGTGATAAGTTTTCATTTACACGTGACCAGATATCGATAACTTTATTGTACTTTTCACCAGCCGTTACAAGACCTGATTGGAATTGTTGGTTGATTTCAGTTACTTCAGCTTCAGCTGATTCAATGATTGATGCTTTAACTGGTGGGATAACTAAGTCATCGATACCAATTGAAACACCTGACTTCATTGCGTAGTGGAAACCGGTGTACATAACTTGGTCAGCAAACACAACAGTGTCTTTAAGACCTAGACGACGGTAACACTCGTTTAATAAGCCAGAAATCTGCTTTTTACCTAATGCTTGGTTGATTGACTCAAACGGCATGCCTTTAGGTAAAATTAGAGACAGAATTGCACGACCAACAGTGGTGTCGATAAGCGTTACAGTGTCTTCAACAACACCTGCTTCGTTAGTGATTGACTGACTAATACGCACTTTAACGCGCGCGTGAAGTTCTGCGTTACCACTACGGTATGCTTTTTCTGCTTCTTTAGGATCTTTAAATACAATGCCTTCGCCTTTCGCATTAATGCGATCGCGCGTCATGTAGTAAAGACCTAATACAACATCCTGTGAAGGAACGATGATTGGCTCACCATTCGCTGGAGATAGAATGTTGTTAGTAGACATCATTAGTGCACGAGCTTCTAACTGAGCTTCAAGCGTTAACGGTACGTGTACCGCCATTTGGTCACCATCGAAGTCGGCGTTGTAAGCCGCACATACTAATGGGTGTAAATGGATTGCTTTACCTTCAATTAGTACAGGTTCGAACGCTTGGATACCTAAACGGTGAAGTGTAGGTGCACGGTTAAGTAATACTGGATGTTCACGAATTACTTCGTCTAGTACATCCCATACTTCCGCTACTTCGCGTTCTACCATTTTCTTAGCAGCTTTGATTGTCGTAGCCATGCCGCGACGCTCTAATTTGCCATAGATGAATGGTTTGAATAGCTCAAGTGCCATCTTCTTAGGAAGACCACATTGGTGAAGCTTAAGTGTAGGACCAACCGTGATTACAGAACGGCCAGAGTAATCTACACGCTTACCAAGTAAGTTCTGACGGAAACGACCTTGCTTACCCTTGATCATATCAGCAAGAGATTTAAGCGGACGCTTGTTAGAACCTGTAATTGCACGACCACGACGACCGTTATCAAGTAGCGCATCTACCGCTTCTTGTAACATACGTTTTTCGTTGCGTACGATAATATCTGGTGCAGCTAAATCTAATAGACGCTTAAGACGGTTATTACGGTTAATAACACGACGGTAAAGGTCGTTTAGATCAGATGTCGCAAAACGACCACCGTCTAGTGGTACTAATGGACGTAAGTCAGGTGGCAATACTGGAAGTACTGTCATGATCATCCACTCAGGGTTATTGCCTGATTGGTGGAACGATTCCATTAACTTAAGACGCTTAGTGATCTTTTTACGCTTAGTCTCAGAGTTAATTGTTGGTAACTCTTCGCGCATTTCTGCAATTAATTGGCCAAGATCAAGTTCACGAAGCAAGTCTAATACTGCTTCTGCACCCATCTTAGCTTCAAACTCATCACCGTGCTCTTCAAGTGCATCTAGGTATTCTTCTTCACCTAATAGTTGACCACGCTCAAGCGTTGTCATACCAGGCTCAGTTACTACGAATGATTCGAAGTAAAGAACACGTTCAATATCACGAAGTGTCATATCAAGCATTAAGCCAATACGAGACGGTAATGATTTTAAAAACCATATATGTGCTACTGGGCTCGCAAGGTCGATATGACCCATACGATCACGACGCACTTTTGTAAGTGTAACTTCAACGCCACACTTCTCACAGATCACACCACGGTGTTTAAGGCGTTTATATTTACCACATAAACACTCATAATCTTTCACTGGGCCGAAAATACGGGCACAGAATAAGCCATCGCGCTCAGGCTTGAAAGTACGGTAGTTAATAGTCTCAGGTTTCTTTACTTCACCGTATGACCATGAACGAACCATGTCTGGTGAAGCAAGACCAATGCGAATTGCATCGAATTCTTCGGTCTTATTTTGTTGCTTCAGAAACTTAAGTAAGTCTTTCACCTTAGCTCTCCTGTCGGAGTTAATCTTGAGGGCGGATAATCTCGCCCCTACATTCTATTCAGCCGTAACAGATGCTGCAGGGTTAACTGCAGCATCTAATTGGCTTAATTTTCTTCCAACTCGATGTTGATACCCAGTGAGCGGATTTCTTTCAACAATACGTTGAACGATTCTGGCATACCTGGTTCCATTTTATGGTTACCATCAACGATGTTTTTATACATCTTAGTACGACCGTTCACGTCATCCGATTTCACTGTTAGCATTTCTTGTAGAGTGTAAGCAGCACCGTAAGCTTCAAGTGCCCATACTTCCATCTCACCAAAACGCTGGCCACCGAACTGTGCTTTACCACCCAGCGGCTGCTGAGTAACAAGGCTATAAGAACCAGTAGAACGTGCGTGCATCTTATCGTCAACCAAGTGGTTAAGTTTAAGCATGTACATGTAACCAACAGTTACTTGACGTTCAAACTGATCGCCAGTACGGCCATCATAGAGTGTAACCTGACCACTTCTTGGGTATCCACCAAGCTCTAGCATGTCTTTGATTTCGTCTTCTTTCGCGCCATCAAATGCAGGAGTAGCGATTGGTAAACCACCTTTTAAGTTATCAGCTAAACGACGAATTTCATCATCAGAGAAGCTAGCAATATCTACTTCTTGACGAGATTCACCGATTTCATAAGCTTGCTTGATGAATTCACGTAGCTCATGTAGCTCACGTTGTTCCTTCATCATTTCCTCTAAGCGCTCACCAATACCACGTGCAGCTAGACCCATATGTGTTTCAAGGATCTGACCGATGTTCATTCGTGATGGTACACCTAGTGGATTTAGTACGATATCTACCGTACGACCTTTATCATCGTATGGCATATCTTCTACTGGTACGATAGTCGAGATAACACCTTTGTTACCGTGACGACCCGCCATTTTATCACCCGGTTGGATACGACGTTTAACAGCTAGGTATACTTTAACAATCTTAAGTACGCCTGGTGCTAAGTCATCACCTTGAGTAATTTTACGACGTTTGTTTTCAAACTTCTTATCGTATTCAGCTTTAAGCTCATCGTACTGTGCAGCTAGTTGCTCAAGTTCAGCTTGCTTGTCTTCTTGTGCAAGGCTTTGAGTAAGTAGCTTTTCAGCATTTAGTGACGCTAAGTTGTCTTCATCGAAGCCTGCTGCAGCAAGTAGCTTGCGAGCACGGTCTAATACACCGGCTTCTAGAATACGGAACTCTTCGTTGAAGTCTTTCTTCGCTTCGCGAAGCTGCATGTCTTCAACTTCTAACGCACGCTTATCTTTTTCAACACCATCACGGGTGAAAACTTGTACGTCAATTACAGTACCAGTTACAGAGTTTGGTACACGTAAAGAGCTGTCTTTAACGTCAGACGCTTTTTCGCCGAAGATAGCACGCAGTAGCTTCTCTTCAGGTGTTAATTGCGTCTCGCCTTTCGGTGTCACTTTACCTACTAGGATATCGCCGCCTTTAACTTCAGCACCAATATAAACAACGCCTGATTCATCAAGCTTGCCTAGCGCAGACTCACCCACATTCGGGATATCTGCAGTGATCTCTTCAGGACCTAATTTAGTATCACGGGCAACACACTGTAGTTCTTGAATGTGGATAGTCGTTAGACGATCTTCTTCAACTACGCGCTCTGATAGTAAGATTGAATCCTCGAAGTTATAACCGTTCCATGGCATGAATGCCACGCGAAGGTTTTGACCAAGGGCTAAGTCACCTAAGTCAGTCGAAGGACCATCTGCTAGCACGTCACCACGAGTAACCGGTTCACCAACCATGCACGTTGGTTTTTGGTTAATACATGTATTTTGGTTAGAACGTGTGTATTTAGTAAGGTTGTAAATGTCGATGCCCGCTTCACCAGGAATACGCTCATCGTCATGTACGTTTACAACGATGCGGCTAGCATCGGCGTACATTACTTCACCACCACGTTTAGCAACAATCGTTACACCAGAATCTTTCGCTAGTGTTAACTCAATACCTGTACCTACTAACGGCTTATCCGCTTTCAATGTTGGTACTGCTTGACGTTGCATGTTTGAACCCATCAATGCACGGTTAGCATCATCGTGTTCTAGGAACGGGATAAGTGCTGCCGCTACAGAGATCACCTGTTGTGGTGATACATCCATATATTGCTGGTCCATGCGACCCATAAAGGTAGATTCACCTTTGTGACGACACGGAATAAGTTCATCAACAAACTCATTGGTTTCAGTTAAGTTTGAGTTCGCCTGTGCGATAACAAACTGACCTTCTTCAATGGCTGATAAATAATCAACTTCATCAGTTACTACACCATCTACCACTTTACGGTAAGGTGTTTCTAAGAAACCGTAATCATTTGTACGTGCGTACGTAGATAACGAGTTAATTAGACCGATGTTTGGACCCTCAGGAGTCTCGATTGGACATACGCGACCATAGTGAGTTACGTGAACGTCACGTACTTCAAAGCCAGCGCGCTCACGTGTTAGACCGCCCGGACCTAATGCAGAAATACGACGCTTATGCGTTACTTCTGATAGTGGGTTATTTTGGTCCATAAACTGTGATAACTGAGACGAGCCGAAGAACTCTTTAACCGCTGCCGAAATAGGCTTAGCGTTAATAAGATCTTGTGGCATTATCGCGTCAAGGTCACCTAAGCTTAAACGCTCACGTACAGCACGTTCTACACGTACTAGACCAACACGGAATTGGTTCTCAGCCATTTCGCCAACACTACGTATACGACGGTTGCCTAAGTGGTCAATATCATCAACATCGCCTTGACCGTTACGAATAGCAATTAATACTTTCATAACAGACACGATGTCTTCTTTGCTTAATGTGCCAGGGCCTGTGTCTGTATCGTAACCAACACGGCTATTGAACTTCATACGACCTACAGTAGATAAGTCATAACGTTCTTCAGAGAAGAATAAGTTCTCGAATAAGGCTTCAGCCGCGTCTTTCGTCGGTGGCTCGCCTGGGCGCATCATGCGGTAAATTTCTACTAATGCTTCTAAACGGTTGCTAGACGAGTCAATATTTAATGTATTTGACATGTAAGCGCCGCTGTCCACTTCATTGATGTATAACGTCTCAATTTTAGTGTGACCTGCTTTAACCAATTCAGCCATCAACTCTAGTGATAGCTCGTCATTAGCGTTTGCAATAACTTCACCTGTTGACTCATCAACATAGTTTTTAGCTACAATACGGCCAATGATGTACTCATGTGGTACTTCTAATTGATTAATGCCTTTTTTCTCGATGCTCTTGATGTGGCGAGCCGTAATACGACGACCGCTTTCAACAAGTACTTCACCGTCTTCGCCTTTGATATCAAAAGCGGCAGTTTCACCACGTAAACGTGAAGGCACAAGTTCCATAAGAACTTTACCGTCAGTTACTTCAAACGCGGTAGTATCGAAGAACATATCTAAGATTTCTTCGCTAGAGTACTCAAGTGCACGTAAAATAATAGACGCCGGTAATTTACGACGACGGTCTATACGTACATATAAGTTATCTTTTGCATCAAATTCGAAGTCTAACCATGAACCACGGTAAGGTATAACGCGTGCGTTATATAATACTTTACCCGATGAATGGGTTTTACCGCGGTCGTTATCAAAGAATACACCAGGGCTACGGTGTAGCTGAGAAACGATAACACGCTCTGTACCATTGATTACAAAAGTACCGGTATCAGTCATGAGCGGAATTTCGCCCATGTAAACTTCTTGCTCTTTAATGTCTTTAACTGTGCCTGGAGCTTCTTTGTCCATAACTACAAGACGCAGTTTCACGCGAAGTGGAGCAGAATAAGTCACACCGCGAATTTGACATTCTTTTACATCGAATACTGGCTCACCAATACGATAACTTACGTATTGAAGCTCAGAATTTCCCGAGTAGCTTTTAATAGGGAACACAGAACGGAAGGCTGCTTCCAAACCATGATCGCCATCAGCGTCTGGGACTAAGAATTTTTTAAACGATTCTAACTGTGTCGACAGTAAGAAAGGTATATCCAAAACTTGTGGACGTTTACCAAAATCCTTACGGATACGTTTCTTTTCAGAATAAGAGTAAGCCATGGGGTTCCTCAGCTTGCTGATCTTTGACCCGACCTGTTCTTGTAAGAACAGACTTAACTGGCATCTATGCCAAGATTTACAACATTTAATTGTTGTTCTAATTAACTCCGCCTTAGCAACACTAGCAAACTATAAAGCGTTGAAAGTAAAGAGAAAATCAGATTTTATTTGAGCTATAGGAATACATAACTCTATAGCGCAAAAAGGCCGGTGATTAAATAATCACCAGCCCTTGCCTGATTACTCAGGCAGCGAACCTAGCGTGAGCTAGATTACTTAACCTCAACTTCAGCACCAGCTTCAGTAAGGTCTTTTTGAAGTGCTTCAGCTTCTTCTTTAGATACACCTTCTTTGATAGGTGCAGGAGCAGCTTCAACAAGAGCTTTCGCTTCTTTAAGGCCTAGGCCTGTTGCGCTACGTACAGCTTTGATTGCCGCAACCTTGTTAGCGCCAGCGCCAGTAAGGATTACGTCAAATTCAGTTTTCTCTTCAGCAGCTTCAGCAGCAGGACCTGCTACCATAGCAGCTGCAGCAGTTACGCCGAATTTTTCTTCCATTGCTTCAACAAGAGCAACAACGTCCATTACTGACATTTCAGCAATTGCGTCAAGGATTTGGTCTTTAGTTACAGACATTACAAATTTCCTAATAATTAACGGACTCTAGGTCCAAATAAATTTACACCGAAAGAGAGGTTAAACAGCTTAAAATTAAGCAGCTTGCTCTTCTTTCTGTACACGTACTGCTTCAATTGTTTTACACAATTTGCCAGCAGACGCTTCTTTCATAGCGCTCATTAAGCGTGCAACAGCTTCATCGTATGTAGGTAATGTAGCAAGCATTGCTGCATCTACAACATTTCCTTCAAAAGCGGCCGTTTTAACTTCGAATTTCTCATTCTTTTTCGCGAAATCTGCGAAGATACGCGCAGCAGCACCAGGGTGCTCTGATGAGAAAGCGATTAAGCTTGGACCAACTAACGAATCAGATAGACATTCAAATTCAGTACCTTCAACAGCACGTTTTGCTAGAGTGTTACGAACAACTTTCATCCATACACCAGCTTCACGAGCTTCTTTACGAAGGGCTGTAATTGCGCCTACTGCTACACCACGAGAATCTGCAACAACTGCAGAAAGAGCACCATTGGCTGCTTCGTTGACTTCAGCAACAATTGCTTTTTTGCCTTGAAGATTTAAAGCCATGGGTGTTACTCCTGGTTTAATGGGTCACCGACACTCGGCTTCCCTGTTTTACTCTTCCCTATCAACAAACTTGATAGAGATGCTTTTTACGGCGAGAGCCAGAAGAGATTAGGAAAAATCTATCTGGGGATTCACACCGTCTACGTAGGTAATATTAAGGCCGAAGCCGCCTACGGTCTTGGACGGAAGCCCAATTTATCGCATCACTCAAGAGCTTAGCGAAATTATGGACTTCAACCCGAATTCTTTACTTGTTAAATAATAAATTATTCAACAAAATGGCGCAAAATTATAGTACAAATTTCACGCCATGTAAACACCTATTAAGCTACAGAAGTGCTTAAAGTGTTTTGGTCAACAGCAACACCTGCGCCCATTGTTGTAGAGATGGTTACTTTCTTAACGTAAACACCTTTAGCTTGAGAAGGTTTAGCCTTCTTAAGCGCAACGATTAGAGCTTCAAGGTTTTGTTGAAGTTGCTCAGCAGTGAAATCAACCTTACCGATAGTAGTATGGATGATACCATTTTTGTCATTACGGTAACGTACTTGACCTGCTTTCGCATTTTTAACTGCTTCTGCAACGTTAGGCGTTACAGTACCAGTTTTAGGGTTAGGCATAAGACCACGTGGACCTAAGATTTGACCTAGTTGACCAACAACACGCATAGCGTCTGGTGATGCAACAACAACGTCAAAATCCATCTCGCCTTTCTTAACTAGTTCAGCAAGATCTTCCATGCCTACTAATTCAGCACCGGCTTCTTTTGCAGCTTCTGCATTAGCGCCTTGAGTGAATACAGCAACACGAACATCACGGCCAGTACCGTTAGGTAGTACAGTTGCACCACGAACGTTCTGGTCAGATTTACGAGCGTCAATACCAAGGTTAACAGCAACGTCAACACTTTCTACGAATTTAGCTGTCGCTAACTCTTTTAAAAGCGCAACTGCTTCATTGATTTCGTAATCTTTAGTTACTTCCACTTTTTCGCGGATAGTACGCATACGTTTAGTTAATTTAGCCATTTCTTAGTCCTCTACGTTCAAGCCCATCGCACGCGCAGAACCTGCGATAGTGCGAACCGCAGCGTCCATATCAGCCGCTGTAAGGTCAGCTCGTTTTGTCTCAACGATCTCTTCAAGTTGAGCACGAGTTACTGTGCCTACTTTTTCAGTGTTAGGACGGCCTGAGCCTGATTTGATACCAGCAGCTTTCTTAAGTAAGTAAGCAGCAGGTGGCGTTTTCATATCGAACGTAAATGAACGGTCACCGTAAACAGAGATCACTACAGGAACTGGAGCGCCTTTTTCGATAGACTCTGTACGCGCGTTAAACGCTTTACAGAATTCCATGATGTTTACACCGTGTTGACCTAGTGCAGGACCTACTGGAGGACTAGGATTAGCCATACCAGCGGCAACTTGTAGCTTGATTAAAGCTTCAACTTTTTTAGCCATTATAAATACCTCATTTGGTGGGTCTTAGCCTTGTGCGCGCGAGGACGCGTACTCTAACGGCTTCCCAGTTTAAAAATTGGTTTCGTACTTTTTGCGAGCAAAAATAAATTTTTGCCTTAATACAAAAAGGCCGCTGATTATAAGTTAATCAGCGGCCTTTTTCAAGCTTCGTGCCAAAATTTAAGTAAATAATGGCGAAGCTTTTTTAATCAATTACTTATCTTGTTCAACTTGACCAAATTCAAGTTCAACCGGTGTAGAACGACCAAAAATAAGTACCGACACTTTCACGCGGCTCTTTTCGTAGTCAACTTCTTCAACAACACCGCTAAAGTCAGCAAATGGACCATCAGTAACACGAACAACTTCACCTGGCTCAAATAATGTAGCTGGTTTAGGTGCTTCAGCGTTTTCTTGAAGACGGTTAAGAATGCGTTCTGCTTCTTTAGAACTAATAGGCGCTGGGCGGTCAGAAGTACCACCAATAAAGCCCATTACACGTTCAGTGCTGTTCACTAAGTGCCAGCTTGCATCGTTCATATCCATTTGTACTAGTACGTAACCTGGGAAGAATTTACGCTCAGATTTACGCTTTTGACCAGCGCGCATCTCAACAACTTCTTCTGTTGGTACTAATATTTCACCAAAGCTCTCTTCAAGACCTTCAATTTTGATGTGCTCTGATAACGTTTGCGCTACACGCTTTTCGTAACCAGAGAATGCTTGTACAACGTACCAGCGTAATTTAATTTCTTTGTTCTCATCCGACATGGGATCAGATCTCCAATCCAGTTAAAAAGCCTACAGCGCGGAATAAAATGCCATCTAATCCCCAAAGGATAAGCGCCATAATCACTGTTGCAACCATTACGATTAATGTCGTGTGGGTAGTTTCTTGACGCGTTGGCCAAACAACTTTACGTACTTCAATGCGTGCTTCTTTAGCAAATGCTAAAAAGTCACTGCCTTTAGCGGTTTGCGAGGCAATACCTAAACCTGCTGCTATAGCAACCACAACGCCAATTGCACGTAGTAATACAGACTGATCTGCAAACATGTGATTACCAACAACTGCGCCTGCAAGTAGCGCGATTGCTACTAACCACTTTACCGACTCCATCGCACTTGATGGTGTTTCTACATTCGTGCTCATAATATTATTACCTTAACTACAGACACAACAACCCTACACAACGGCAGGGTTAATCCATTAAAATCTAAACTTAAAAACAGACTTATTTAAACCGATTTTTAACCCCAGACTTACTCAACTTATGAGTAAAAATGGCAGGGGCGGAGAGATTCGAACTCCCAACCGTCGGTTTTGGAGACCGCTGTTCTACCAATTGGAACTACGCCCCTGCAAAGTGGATGCCTATTATACTTACGCAAATCATTAACACAAGCCTAAAAGATACCCACATTGCAAAATCTCTTTAAAGCAATAAAAAATCATTGTTAACATTGATTAAAAAGCAGTTTATGATTGTTCTAATTTTAGGGAAATACACCCCGATAGGATATCCGTGAACGCACTTATAGAAGTTATTAAATATCAAATTTTCTGCACTATTTTACTCTGTCAGTTTGCTGTTTTTGCAAAACCCGTATATCTCGATATTTATACAAACGAACAAGGATTGTCGCAAAACTCTATCACCTGCAGTACAACAGATAGGGCAGGGTTTCATTGGTTTGCTACCCAAGGCGGTTTAAATAAGTTTGATGGGTACGAATTTAAGCATTATAAATTTAACCCATCTAAAAAAGGTATTTCTGGTAACTGGATTACTGATTGCATTAACTTTGGAAATAAATACATATGGCTTTCAACTGCAGCAAGTGGATTAAACTTATTGAATACTGAAACAGGTAAATTCAAAGTATATAATCAGTATTCTACACCCGCTCTAAAAAACTCAAATATTTCTTCAATCACTTCACAAGATAAAACAACACTTTGGATCGGTCATAATAAAGGGCAGCTTAGCAAATTAAACACAAAAACAAATAAGATAAAGCTATTCACCCATCCAAACTTACAACAAGCCACCATCGAATTTAAGGACATTATGTTTGGTCAACAAGATACTCTTTGGTTGGCAAGTAATATTGGCCTTATTAAGTTCGATACTATAACTGAAAAGTTTACACTCATAGCCGACAGCCCTAAACAACTTTGGCGTTTAGAAAACGCCCCAAACAAGCAATTATTATTAGGAAGTAAAACAGGCCTTGCTTCGTTTAACCCTGAAACCTACGAATTTCATCATATCGAACAATTAAAAGACTACTGGGTAACAGATATACTATTCGATGATGAACACACCTTATGGATTAGCACGTATGGGCATGGTCTTTTTAGTAAACAGTTTACCTCTTTATCAAACAACAAGTTTGACCAAATATCCTACTCACCCTCAGAAAAACATGGTTTAGCCAATGATCATTTATTATCACTTTACCAAGATCCAACAGGAATTATTTGGATAGGCACAGATGGTTATGGGCTACATCGGTATGACAAAAAACAATCCCAATTTGACCACCAAAAGCATTTACCAAATAATCAAACTTCTATATCGCACGATTTTGTAAGAGCTATACTTAAAGACAGCCGTAACACCCTATGGATAGGCACACGTGACGGGCTAAATAAACAAACACCAGAAGGGTTTAAGCGTTACAAAACAAATAACTCTCAAGGCACAGGATTAACTAATAATAATATTTTCAGCCTTTATGAAGATAGCAAACAGCGCGTTTGGGTAGGTACCTATGGCGGTGGATTACTGCTTTATAACCGAGCAACAGATCAATTTTCAACTTTCACAGAACAAAGCCATCAACTTAGCAGTAATCGTATTTATGCTATTACTAGTGACGCCAATGGTAATTTATGGCTTGGCGGTAATAAGGGGTTAACCCGTTTCAACCCTGATACGTTAAAGGTTAAAAGTTTTAGCTACGATGAACATGAAAACAGCATTTCGAACAACACTGTTTTTAGTATTACATATGATTCATTCAATGACGTGATATGGGCCGGCACACGCTCTGGCTTAAATAAGCTATCTCTAAATAATGAAACGTTTACTCATTACATAAGCGATATAAAAAAACCTAACAGTTTAACTCATAATATGGTCACTTCATTATATTTAAAAGATCAAAATACATTATGGGTGGGGACATTCAACGGGTTGAATAAGTTAAATATACAAACTCATGAAATAATAAATATCACTGAGTTTGATGGTTTAATCAATGGCAATATTTTTGCTATCAAAGAGGATAGAAGTGGCTACTTATGGCTAAGCACTAACCAAGGCTTAACTCGTTACTCTGAATATACTCATCAAATGCAACATTTTTTGCCTGAAAACGGGATACAACACAACTCCTTTATACTAGGGGCTGCCTTTCAGGCTAGTAATGGCGAACTCTTCTTTGGTGGAATTAATGGCTATAACCAATTTAACCCACAAACACTGTCTTTACATGCACCTTCACCTGAGCCGTTTATTACCGACTTACTTATTAACAACCAACCAGCTTTAACAGAACCATACATTAATAATAAAAAAGCAAAGCGAATAAACTTCACAAATGAACTGTTTTTTAAAGAAGAAAATGATGTTGTTGGTTTTAAATTTACAGCATTAAATAGCTCAGCTGCGCCTTCACAATACCAGTTTGCGTACCAGCTTAAAGGGCTAGATAGTCAATTCTTATACGCATCAAAAAACCAGCGCCAAGTTAGCTATCCTCAGCTGCCAGCAGGAAATTATAAACTAATAATGAAAGTAAAAGGCCAATACGGAAAATGGAGTAATGAAAAGACAATGCTTAGTATTACGGTCACTCCACCATGGTGGAAAAGTAACACGGCATATTTTATTTATACTTTAATAGTTTTAAGTGTGTTGTGGTTATTTGCAGCATTAAAATATAAAGCTAAAGTTGCAGAACAAGAAAGAAAAAAAGAGCAAGAACTTAATAAGTTAAAAACTCAGCTACTTGATAATGTGAGCCACGAGTTAAAAACCCCTCTAAGTCTTATTATGGCACCACTTGAAAGCCTAAAAAAACATCACCCTGAAGCAGATACACAACAAAAGCTGACAATGATCCAACGCAATAGTCAAAGGCTATTAAATCAAATAAATCAGCTTTTACAATTAAGTCAGCGCCCTAGTACAGCAGTAAAACGTGTTACGCCCTATCCTATACAGCCATTAGTAGATCAAATAATTGAAGATTTTTCGCCTTTGTTTGTCGACAGCAATATTCAATTTGAATTTAAAAACTTAACTAAACACAATTGTTACATTACGTTAGAGTACGAACATATAACCTCTATAATTAATAACTTATTAAGTAATGCTCATAAATATACCCCGCCACATGGCCAAGCCTCGCTTACGCTTTCAAATAACAATGACGGTATAACTATTTCAGTATCAGATACAGGGATTGGTATAAATAAACAACATGTAGATGCTATATTCGAGCGATTTACACGAATAAATGCTACGAACACAAATGGCAATGGTATAGGTCTAGCCCTTGTAAAGCAGTTAGTAGAACAATATGAGGGAACAGTTACAGTAACAAGCGAAATAAACAAAGGTAGCTGCTTTACAGTTTTATTACCTAGCGTTGAGATGAAAGCACTGTCTTTACAAACAGCCCTTCACCTTCAAAAAGATCAAAAACCACCTTTAGTAAAAACACATAAGATTCTTATTATTGAAGATAACGATGAAATGCGAGACCTATTAACGTCGATATTTTGTGAGCGCTATAGCTGTATTGATACTACTAACGGTGAACACGGTATCAAATTATGTAAAAGAGAGATGCCAGACTTAGTTATAAGCGATGTAATGATGCCTATAATGGACGGTTACCAATTTATTAAGTCACTGCGTAATGATGTATCCATTAGCCATATTCCTACACTATTGCTTTCAGCTAAAGCTGATACACAAAGTAAATTAAAAGGCCTAGACCTATTGGCAGACGACTATTTAAGTAAACCTTTTGAACCAGAGCTCCTGCTAAGCCGAGTTCAAGGGCTACTAACAATCAGGAAAGTACTCAATCAACACTTAAAACAGCAACTACCAGCTCTGTCCCAGTCTATTAAGCTTGATCCTCAAATGATACAAAGCAAAGATTATGAATTTACTGAACGTGTTAAAAACGTCGTTAAAAAACACTATCAAAACGATGAATTTAGTGTTGAAGATTTTGCCGCTTCTCTTTATTTAAGCCCCAGAGCTCTGCAATTAAAAATGAAAGCTCTTTATGGCTTAACACCAAGCGATTACATTCGAAATATTCGTCTAGAGTTTGCACAATCATTATTGAGCGATACGGATCTTGCTATAGGCTTAGTAGCGCAACAAGTTGGCTTTAGTTCACAAAGTTACTTTGCTAGGTGCTTTAAAGCACACTATTCAATATCACCTAAGCAATTTCGTGATCAAAAGCCATAAATTTCGCCTAAGTGAATAAACTTTTCGTATAAGTACTATTTTTAACTTATTGATTTAAATAAATTAACATTAATATATAAGCACTAAAGGCAAGAGTTTAAACCTTGCTTAAACATATTAATTAAGGACAGTCATATGTTAAAAACACCTAAAAAGTTACTAATCACAACCCTTTTAACAACTGCACTTTGTGCATGTCAAAGCACGTCAACTAATGTTACATCAGGACAAAATTCACCAGATATAAATGCAGCTTCACAAGAACAATACAATGGTCCCAAAGCACGTATAGCAGTAGCTCGCTTTACCGATAAATCGAACGATTCGAGGTGGTGGAGAAAAGAAATCGGCGAAGGAATGGCTGATCAGCTTACAACGGCGCTTGTTACGACCAATCGTTTTATCGTATTAGAACGCCAAGCATTAGATGCCGTATTGTCTGAGCAAGATTTAGCAACCTCAGGTAGAGTTAGCGCTGCAACGGGTGCTGCATATGGTGAAATTGAAGGTGCTGAAATTGTTGTTGTTGCAGCCGTAACAGAATTTGACGACGGCAGCTCTGGTGGCAGCGTAAGTTCAGGCGGCTTTATTGGGGATGTATTTAGCTCTGTATCTGCAGGATTTTCAGGCACTCATATGGCGATAGATTTACGCCTTATAGATACTCGCACATCGCGTATTTTAGCAGCCACGAGTGTAGAGGGTGGTAGTACCGATTTCGATTTTACAGGCGCCGCAACAAACTTTGGTGGTTCATTGGTAGGTGGTAATATAAGTGGCTGGTCTGACACACCTAAAGAAAAAGCACTTCGTGAGGTTATTATCAAAGCAGTTGAGTTTCTAGAAACAAAAATTCCTGATACTTACTACCGTTACAATAGCAATAACACATTAGCATCGGGGTATGCTGCGCCACCGCCACTAAAAGTAAGTAGAGTAAAAGCAGCGAGCAAACCCGTTGATGATATAGAAGTACCAAATCATAGAATGCCTCACTATGAAAAGCTTGATCTAGCCATGTCACGTTTAAATTTAATATGCTTAGGTTATTTAAGAAACCAACCTGACTATGAAGAGTTTGAAACGCAAGACGTAGAATACGACCGCAAAACAGTCATCGCACTTCGAGAATACCAACAGGAAAATAAACTCGATGTAACAGGGCTTGCTGATGCAGCCACTAAGAAGTCTTTAGATGACTCCGAGTGTATTGCTAAAAGCAATAAATCTGGTCTTGATAGCTTAGGTAGTATGTTTAAAGCATTTTAATAACAGTAACTTGGGTAGCTATAGTTTAGCTGCCCAAGTTCCTAGGCTTAATTAGCCCCTTTTACTAACGGCACACCGTTATTTCCAACCGGAATATAAACCGTTGTATGGTTTGGCGACTCAGCCATTTTTACCTGCGCGTTTATAGCTTCATGTTGTAAATAATTTGCAGTAAGCGTTGCGTTAATTATTTTTTGAGCTTGGGCAATACCTTTTGCTTCTTCCACTCTTATTTCAGCATCTTTGCGTGCTATTTCTTTTTGTGTTTCTTTCTCTGCTAGTAACTGCTGCGCGGCAAGCTTTTTCTCTACAGCATTTGCGACAATGGCTGGGTAATTAATATCTCCCACTACTACATTTGCTAATTTAAAGGGCGTTGATGATAAATAAGTTTGTAAACGCAAACTAACTTCTTGCGCTATTTGTTCGCGGTTTGTTTTCAGCTCACCACTGTCGTACTTTTGCACAATGTCACGCACATAGGTTCTAAACGTTTCACGCACAAAGCGTTTATACCAGTTCTCAGCGCCATACTCTTCTACAACTGTTTTTACCGAGCCACTTTGAATCCCTATTACTGCATGAAAATCAAATTTTATATTTAAATCATCATTAGCAAGAATTCTGAATGTTTCAGTATACGTATTAGGTCGCATATCAATATTTACCACTTCATTACGAAGTAAAGAAACACCATAGTTAGCAGGTCCTTTCATGGTGCCTTGGTAGCCCCCTTCGCCAAATATTCTTGGTTTTTCGTACACATACCCTTCTTCACCTGCAGGCGTGCTTGGGTTAGTACATGCAGTTAAGCCAAACCCTACAACACCGGCCAAAATGGCACCTTTAGCAAGGTTATTGACCAGGTTTTGCATCCCTGAATTTCTTGGTTTCATTATATGTCCTTGGTTATTTTTCTAATACTTTATATACATCACTTAGTAAGCTTGATGCGCCAAACCTAAATGTAGCGGCTTGTAAGTAGTCATCGCCCATAATTGAGCGTGTCAGTGCTAAATATTCCTTTGCATCAGTAACGGTTTTAACTCCGCCTGCGGCTTTAAAACCAACAACCTTACCCGATTGTTTAATAGTGCTGAGCATCACGTTTGTTGCGTCAATCGTTGCATTTACAGCCACTTTACCTGTGCTGGTTTTTACAAAATCAGCCCCGCCTTGAATAGCTAAGTTTGTCGCTTTAGTGATTAGCTCTGCAGTTTTAAGTTCGCCACTTTCTATAATTACTTTTAATTGCGCTTTTGTACCACAGGCTTTTTTACTTTGAGTTACATACTCCAGCACTTTGCTGTGCTCGCCAGCAATAAGTGCTTTATACGGGATCACTAAATCTATTTCATCCGCGCCGCGCTCAATTGCTATCAGTGTTTCGTTTATCACATCGCTCAGTGGCGCATCACCACTAGGAAAATTTGTAACCGTTGCTACTTTTACATGGTTAAGCTCACGCGCAGCCAATGCTATTTTTGCATCATCTACAAAATCACTGTAAACGCATACTGCAGCAGGTGTGCCCAATTTAGGGTTAATACTATTTACAAGCTGCTGAATATCACTGGCCGTGTCTGAGGTGTTTAGGCTTGTTAAATCCATAAGCGACACAGCTAAGTGTGCATCGTTGAGTTGTTCAGTCATACGTAATCCCTTTAAGTAGGCGATAAATTAGGTTTAGCGTCATAGTAACAAATTAACGTAATCTCGCTATAGCTCATAACCAAACACTATAAGCACATTATTTTGCGTGTAATGCGCGTTAATCCCCTATAGATTAAGGCTTAAACCTAAAACAACCACCAATTATAACTTTTGGTTATATAAACTTGGTTTTAATTATTTTTTACTTACTAGTGCGCGCTATATTCTGCCCCCTGCTCAATAGCGTTTTATTTTGATTTTACTTAGAGGTGTTAACCACGTGCAGTATTTACCTATCTTTACCAAACTCGACAATAAACCAGTGCTGGTTGTTGGCGGTGGAGAGGTCGCATTACGCAAATGTCGCGCGTTTTTAAAAGCCCGCGCAAATGTAACCTTAGTGGCACCTTGGTTTTGTGATGAACTAAAAGAACATGCACAAAACAATGAAGTAACGCTTATTGATGCCTATTTTGATGAGTCGCACCTTGATGGCAAAATGCTGGTTATAGCAGCCACAGACTTAGACGAAGTAAACAACAATGTATTTGAGCTAGCTAACGCACGCAATGTATTTGTAAATGTGGTTGATGACCAGCCTAAATGTACGTTTATATTCCCATCAATTGTAGACCGTGACCCAATAACCATTGCTATTTCAAGTGCAGGCACCGCGCCAGTACTTGCTCGGCGACTACGTGAAAAGCTCGAAACGTTAATCCCACAACACATTGGCCCACTGGCTACTTTAGTTGGCAGTTTTAGAGACAAAGTAAAACAGCGCTTTAAGCACTTTGCTGATCGCCGCCAGTTTTGGGAAGGCGTGTTTGATTCATCAGTCGTAAGCAAAGTGCAAACAGGTAATACCGATGCAGCACAAGCACAACTAGAGCAAATGCTTGATGCCAAAGCCGAGCCAGAAGGCGAAGTATATGTAGTAGGTGCAGGCCCAGGCGATCCTGAGCTTTTAACACTTAAAGCATTGCAGTTAATGCAGCAAGCCGATGTCGTTGTATACGACTATTTAGTGTCTGATGAAATTATGGAATTAGTACGCCGTGATGCCGATTTAGTTTGCGTAGGTAAGCGTATGGGCGATCACAGTGTAGCGCAAGAAGATACCAACCAAATGCTGGTTGATTTTGCCAAGCAAGGCAAAAAAGTATGTCGCATTAAAGGCGGCGACCCATTTATTTACGGCCGTGGTGGTGAAGAAGTACAAGTACTAGCTGCCAATAACGTTAATTATCAAATAGTACCGGGTATAACTGCCGCCGCTGGTTGTAGCGCGTATGCGGGTATTCCGCTTACTCACCGCGACCACGCACAAGCCATCCAGTTTGTAACAGGACATTGTAAAAAAGATGGCCAAGAGCTCGATTGGCAATCGCTTGCTAAAGCGCATCAAACTTTAGCTATTTATATGGGCGTTATTAAATCGCCACATATACAGGCTCAGCTTTTAAAACATGGCCGTAGCGCTAATACGCCAGTTGCCATAATCGAAAACGGCACGCGCAAAAACCAGCGTGTTGTTACTGGGCAATTAGGTGAGCTTGCAGATTTAATAGAGCGCAACAGTGTTGTATCGCCAGCATTACTTATTATTGGCGAAGTAGCCGCCCTGCACTCGCAGCTTGCGTGGTTTGGCCAAAACGAGCAAACCAGTAGCTTTGCTCAGCCGCTAACCGGCGTATCAAATACATAATTATATTTTACTTAATCACTTTTAATCATTTTAGTAGGACGACTAACAATGGCTTTAACTCACCTTCAGCAACTTGAAGCTGAAAGTATCAAAATCATGCGCGAAGTCGCCGCTGAGTTTGAGAACCCAGTAATGCTTTACTCAATTGGTAAAGATTCGTCGGTACTTTTGCACTTAGCGCGTAAAGCATTTTACCCTGCAAAAATTCCGTTTCCGTTATTACACGTAGACACCAACTGGAAGTTTCGTGAAATGATTGAGTTTCGCGATCGCCTTGCAAAAGAATACGGTTTTGACCTGCTGGTACACAAAAACCCAGAAGGCATGGCAATGGGTATTAGCCCGTTTGAGCATGGCTCGGGTAAACATACCGACATAATGAAAACCCAAGGCTTAAAGCAAGCGCTAGATAAATACGGCTTTGATGCTGCATTTGGTGGCGCACGCCGCGATGAAGAAAAGTCTCGCGCTAAAGAGCGTGTTTACTCGTTCCGCGATAAACACCACCGCTGGGACCCTAAAAACCAACGCCCAGAGCTTTGGAATACTTACAACAGCCAAGTTAACCCAGGTGAGAGCATTCGTGTATTCCCACTGTCTAACTGGACTGAACTTGATATTTGGCAATACATTTACCAAGAAAACATTGAAATGGTTCCGCTTTATTTAGCGAAAGAGCGCCCAGTAGTAGAGCGCGACGGGACCTTAATTATGGTTGACGATGAGCGCATGCCACTTGCTGAGGGCGAAGTACCACAAATGAAGTCGGTACGTTTTCGTACTTTAGGCTGTTACCCACTTACCGGTGCAGTTGAATCTACAGCCAGTAACCTAACAGAAATTATTGAAGAAATGCTGCTATCTACGTCATCTGAACGTGAAGGCCGTGTAATAGATCACGACTCAGCAGGCTCAATGGAGAAGAAAAAACGTGAGGGGTATTTCTAATGTCTACCAATACTAACGACACCATTAACGAAGTAAAAGAGATTGGCATAGACGCCTACCTAGCACGCCAACAAGATAAAAGCTTATTGCGTATGCTTACCTGTGGCAGCGTAGATGACGGTAAATCAACACTGATTGGCCGCCTACTGCACGACAGCCACCAAATTTATGAAGATCAGCTAGCTGCTCTTCATAAAGATAACGAAAAAGTAGGTAACGCAGGCGAAGAGCTAGACTTAGCGCTACTAGTAGATGGCCTACAAGCTGAGCGCGAGCAAGGCATTACTATTGATGTAGCGTACCGTTATTTTTCAACGGCTAAGCGTAAATTTATTATTGCCGACACCCCAGGGCATGAGCAATACACACGCAACATGGTAACAGGCGCATCAACAAGCGATGTAGCCATTATTTTGGTTGATGCTCGCTACGGTGTGCAAGTACAAACTAAGCGACATAGCTTTATTTGTGACTCGCTAGGTATTAAACAGTTTGTGGTAGCGATTAATAAAATGGATATCGTTGATTTTGACGAAACCGTTTATGAAAAAATCAAAGCCGACTACCTTAAATTTGCTGAGCAACTTAACGTATCAAACATTAAGTTTGTGCCTATGTCGGCGCTTAAAGGCGATAACGTAGTAACACGCTCTGCACATACGCCGTATTACACCGACAAGCCATTGCTTGAGCTTTTAGAAGACTCACCAGCGGCCGAAACCGATACCGGCTTTGAAGCTCGCTTACCTGTGCAATATGTAGTGCGCCCTAACTTAAACTTCCGTGGTTTTCAGGGCACATTGGCATCAGGTAAATTACAAGTTGGCGATGCAATAAAAGTATTACCGTCGGGTAAAACATCAAGCATTAAAGAAATTGTGACCTTTAATGGCAACCTAGATCACGCAGAGGCCGGCCAAGCAATTACCGTTACCCTAAATAGCGAAATTGATATTAGCCGCGGCGATGTCATTGTGCCGCAAAGCTCAAGTGCAACGGTTACTAACCTTATACAAGCTAAACTTGTGTGGATGCACGAAGAACCGCTGGTACTAGGTAAAAGCTACAACATTAAACTAGGTAGCAAAAATACATCAGCGGTGGTTAAAAAGATTGACCACACTATTGATGTAAACACCCTAGAGCACGGCACAGCCGATTCACTTCAGCTAAACGAAATTGCCATTGTCACGCTTGAACTAAGCGAAACAATATTAGCTGACGAGTATCACAACAACCACGAAACTGGCTCATTTATCCTTATCGACCGTTTATCTAACTTAACGGTTGCCGCAGGTATGATTGAGCAAGTACTAAAAAGCGAAAAACAAAACAGCGATTTCAGCGACTTTGAAATTGAGTTTAATAGCTTAGTACGCAAGCACTTCCCACATTGGCAAGCGCTTGATATTTCAAAACTGTAAGTATAAAAATGTCTGTTAGGAATATAAAAGCATGGTAGAGCAGCTCGTTTTAACAGGCATTATGCTTACTTTAGTTGGGTGCCTTTTTGGCACCCGCATTAATCCAGCATGGTTATTTGTAAGCGCTATTGGTACGGGTTATTTAACAGGCCTGATTGACCTTGAAAGCATGTTAGTAAACTACGCAAACCCGTCGCTCATTACCCTAGTATTATTAGTGCTGGTTTCAATCGCTATTGAAAAAACCACACTCATACAACAGCTTTCCCAATCGTTATCTAAAGGGAGCTTAGTAAAGTCGGTAACAAAGCTTGGTTTATCAACCGCGTTTTTATCGTCATTTACTAACAATACCGCGGTTGTGGCATCGCTTATCACCGCCATAAAAGACAACCCAAATCATTCACCCTCGAAGCTACTATTACCGCTGTCGTACACCGCTATATTAGGCGGCACCATTACACTTATTGGTACATCAACCAATTTAATAGTGAACGGCTTTGCCGTAGATGCTGGTATGGCGCCACTGGGCTTTTTTGATTTTACCTTAGTGGGCATTGGCGCATTAAGTGTGGGCCTCATTACTATTTTAGTGATGCTCAAATACCTGCCCGACAACGGCAAAAACACACAAGAGGTTATTCCCTTTTACTTAGAGGGAAAAGTGCAGGCAGGCTCTAAACTTATTGGCCGCACCGTAGAAGAAAACGGCCTACGCGATTTAAAAGATTTATTCCTCGCCGAAATTATTCGTGGCGATGAGCGTATATACGCAGTAACACCTCAGCAAATTATTAGACAAAACGATGTACTACTGTTTGTTGGCGATATTAAATCGGTGCCCTTATTAAGACGCTTTGACGGATTAAAAGTGGTGCACGACAACCACGAAAAAGACATAGAACACTTAGTTGAAGTGGTTGTAAGCCAATCATCAAAGTTTATTGGCAAAACCGTAAAAGAGGCCCGTTTTAGAGAGCAGTTTCATGCCGCTGTTATTGCCATTCGCCGAGGGCACGACCGCTTACAAGGCGGCCTTGGGCAAGTGCAATTGCAAGCCGGCGATTCTTTAATACTCGCCCCAGGTAAAAACTTTTACTCTTTACCTAATTTAAACCGCGAATTTGTGTATATATCGGGGTTTGACTTACAAACACACCTAAAACCTAAACAATCTAATATTGTATTGGCAGGCTTTGCCGCCGTGTTAGGGTTAAGCATTGTAGGTATAGTCCCTTTAGTAAAAGGCCTGCTGGTGTTACTCATTGGCTTATTGCTTAGCGGTACAGTTAAACTGAGCGAAGTAAAACGTCGCTTCCCCATTGAGCTACTCGCCGTTGTAGGCAGTGCCATAGGGCTTGCTAAATTAATGATAGAAACCGGGCTTGCCGGGCAAATATCAGATGCCCTATTTATGGTACTAGGTGATTTTGGCCCTTATGGCGCGTTTATCGCCATATTTTTAATGACCGTATTATTCACCGAGCTTATTACTAATAATGCCGCAGCAGCGCTTTCATTTCCTGTGGCTTACTCGCTAGCAGTGGGTTTTAATGTAGACCCTCTACCCTTTATTATGGCGGTAGCGTTTGGTGCATCAGCCAGTTTTATATCGCCGTTTGGGTATCAAACAAACCTTATGGTTTACAGCGCGGGTAACTACCGCTTAAAAGATTACATAACAATGGGCTTGCCCCTTTCTATTATTTATTCAATCACGGTATTAACCTTGATCCCGCTCGTATTTCCTTTTTAATACGGGCGCTTACAGTACAAGAGACACCACTATGGATGAAAATATTGTTTGGCATAACTACGCAACCACAAAAGCACAGCGTAGTGAGCAAAAAAAGCATAAACCGGCCATTTTATGGTTTACCGGTTTTTCTGGCTCTGGCAAAAGCACCGTAGCCAACGCACTAGAAGCTGCGCTTAATCAGCAAGGTGCGCACACTTACCTGCTTGATGGCGACAACGTGCGTCACGGCTTATGTAAAGACCTTGGCTTTAGCGACGAAGACCGCATCGAAAACATACGCCGCGTTGGCGAAACCGCTAAACTAATGACCGATGCCGGCCTATTAGTGCTTACCGCGTTTATCTCGCCATTTAGAGCAGAGCGCGACATGGTGCGCAACCTAGTAGATGACGGCGAGTTTATTGAAGTATTTATCGATACCCCGCTTGATGTATGCGAAAGCCGCGACCCTAAAGGCTTATACAAAAAAGCCCGCGCAGGTGAGATTAAACACTTTACCGGTATCGACTCAAGCTACGAAGTACCCAACAACCCAGAAATAATTTTAGATACCAGTAAAAACACCCTAGACCAATCGGTTACACAACTGATAACGTATCTAAAACAAAAGCATATTATAGGTTAACCCCAATGAACCAAACCGAGCTACTAGAAGAAACCCTCATCCTTGCCCGCAAAGCAGGCCAAGCCATAATGGGGATTTACGAAAAGGACTTTAACGTTGAATACAAAGCCGATGAAAGCCCAGTAACCGACGCCGACTTAGCAGCTCATAAAGTCATTGTGACAGGGCTAAAACAGCTCACGCCCGACACACCTATACTTAGCGAAGAAAGCGCTGATATAAGCTGGGACATTCGTCAAACATGGAAAAGCTACTGGTTAGTAGATCCAATCGACGGCACTAAAGAGTTTATTAAAAAGAACGGCGAATTTACCGTAAATATAGCCCTAATCGAAAACGGCAAACCCGTGCTTGCTGTCGTTGATGCGCCCGCACTTGGCGTATCGTACTTAGCCAGTAACGACATTGGCGCGTTTAAAGACAAAGGCGATGAGCGCATTGAGCTTAAAGTAACCACCAAACCTAATAAAGGGTTAATCCGCGTGGTTGGCAGTCGCTCGCACCCATCACCTGATTTAGCCGAGTTTGTAAAACGCTTTGACGACGTTGAAATGGTCTCAAAAGGCAGCTCACTAAAACTGTGTTTAGTAGCAGAAGGCAGTGCTGATATTTACCCGCGCTTAGGCCCAACCTGTGAGTGGGATACGGGAGCTGGCCATGCTATTGCTGAAATAGCCGGTGCAAAAGTAACCAAGCTCGATGGCAGCCCACTTATTTATAACACCAAAGATGAGTATTTGAATCCGTATTTTGTAGTGAGTGCGGTGGAAGAATAAAAGCTTTGAGCTGTTAGCCACGAGCAGCTCAATGTAAACCTAAACACCGTAGGTTGGGTTGAGTGGAACGAAACCCAACAAGTACCCGTTAACCATCCTCGCTATTTCGCACTAAAAAACTTGTCTACCAATTGATAAAGCGTACTGAAACACAGCAACGTTATAAACATACCAAGTGATAATATAACCTTTTCTTTTAGGGGTTGTTCAGGCTTTTGGGCTAATATGCTTTTTAAGAAATAAAGAAAGTAAAATAGGTGCACGCACCAATACCTATAATCAGCATAAAGAGCCGCTTTATTAAATTACCTTCAGTAGGAGAAATTTCCTCACCGGTATATGGTGCATAAATACTTCTATTTAATATAAATGCATAGATATATCTATAACAAAAGAAAAATACAAACACACAAAACAACAACTTTTCTACTGACTCAAAACCTATGAAAAAAGCAGCTCCTAACATAAACCATACTATGCCGAGCAATATAACAATGGCTTTCTTTTTATCCATACTGACTGCCTTTATTTTTTCTTTAAGTTCTTTATTTATAAACTTTAATAGTCGTTTTAGTTAACATATTTGGACGTGTTGAAGCCTGTGAAAATCTAAGTAAGGTTTTTAACCTTTATTAAATTGCGTTGTTAGCGATGGAATTTATAGTCGGTAACCCTAACTTTTTGGCTATTGCTGCAAATTGAGCTTTTGTGTATGGCCCATAAACAAACTCCTTGTGTTCAGCAAACTTGTTATCTTTGATTTTATCAATATAGTAAAAAGCACAAGTTTTATGCGGACAAGCATAAACCGAAATATATTGCTCGTTAGATTTAATATTTATTGGTTCATCCAGTCGCCCAATATATGCGCCCTGACCAAGGCTGTAACCTAACCTTTTGGTACCGTCAATGTAATACACTTTATAAGGTTGCTCCTTCCAAATTGGAGAACACCCACTAAGAAGTAATGTTATTAAAACTAAAAATGTTCTCACACACTTCCCTGCATTCTAGTAACTTGCTCAAATTACACCCTTATAGTTAACATGAGCGTGTTCTTATTTTGTGAACATCTATTAGTAACAAACTGTGTAAGTGATTGCCAATTATAAAATTATATTAATCGAGGTATTTTACTATGTGTAAAAGAGTGTGGCATGAAGCAATACAGTGTTTTTAGCTTAAGGATAAAGACAAAAGAATGACCGTTTCCAATCAACAAGTGATGGCTATTATACGTTTTTAACACTTGCCATTGATTAAACGCTTTTTAAGAGCTACGACCATTAACGGTTTTGCTGAGCGATAAACGCAAGCGAGTGCTGGTTGAATAAGTCAGGGCGCTCTACGTTACAAACATGGCCGCAATGGTGAATAGTTTGCAGTACGCTATTTTTATGGCGTTTAACCATTTCTTTAACAGGCCCAAGGAACATATGATCTTCCTTCCCCATAATATAGAGAATGGGGATATCGATATCTTTTTCTTTGAAGTACTGCATTAAAGGGTTTACGTCCATGGCTAGTTTAAACCACTTTATAAACTCTTTTTGGCATAAGCGCTTTGCTTCACGAACAAACAAAAGTCGAGATTCTTTATGGCGCTTTTTCGGCATCATAATAAAAGCAAATAAGCGATACAGCCACATGTAAGGCAATAAGTGTTTAAAAGTATTACCTAAATAAACCAAGGTATTGCTGCGAGTATTAAACCGAGTAACCGCTCCACCTAACACCATGCTAGAAACATATTGCGGCGCAATTTCAGCAATATTTCGAATAAGAATGGTGCCCAATGAAATACCAACAAAGTGTGCACTGGGAATGTTGTTATGATCTAGCACATCGATAATGTCTTTAGAGACCTTATTAAATGAGTAATTATTATCAACAAAGTTTTGCACTAAGTTATTCGATTTACCGTGACCGCGAAGATCGAGCAACAACACATTATATTCTTTTTTATAAGCTTTAAGCTGTCGAAACCAAATTGCCGAGCTACCACCTGCGCCATGAACACATACAACCCATGTTTTACTGGTTTCGTGCGCAAAAGTAGTATGAAAAAGAATGTCTTTGCTCATTGCAGTTAGCGGCCTGTCTACTTCGTTTGGCATATTAAGTTGCAGGAAGTATAACGGAGTTTAGAATAAATCTCTTATGAAGTTCTAAGCAATGGCTTCTACTTAACAGATTTTGTAAACAAACTTTGATTTTTAGTTGAAACTAATAAAAATGGCCTCCCCTATTTTCACGTTATTACAACCGCCTATCTTGGCTTTACCGCTCGAATGACGCTATGGCGTGTTGGGTTTCGCTTCGCTCTACCCAACCTACAACTGTGCTGGTTAAGGTATTTGTTTATTTTTACAGCGCTGTTTCGTATTCATGACACTTTTGGTGCAACGGCGTCTAATTAATTAGTCTACAACCCCCCTCAAAACATGAAAATTTTAGCTAAAAACTATATTCTTGCGCGCGATTATTATTTAAATAATGGATGAGTACACACATGACACCATCACAAGATGCAGCGCTTTCAAATGCATCAACAACAGGTGAACACACACCTACTTCTAAATGGAACCTGCACGATACGCAGTGGACGTTAAGCCTTTTTGGTACCGCCGTTGGCGCGGGCATTTTATTTTTACCTATCAACATTGGTATAGGTGGTTTTTGGCCGCTTATTATTATGGCGTGTTTAGCCTTTCCAATGACCTTTTTAGCACACCGTGGCTTAGCCCGCTTTGTGTTGTCGTCTAAAAATAAAGATTCAGATTTTACTGATGTTGTTGAAGAGCACTTTGGTGTAACGGCGGGTAGATTAATCTCTTTATTATACTTTTTATCTATATTCCCCATTTTGCTTATTTACGGCGTAGGCTTAACCAATACCGTTGACAGCTTTATGGTTAACCAAATGGGCCTTGAGTCACCTTCTCGCGTGTTACTTTCGGGTGTATTGGTTGCCGGTATGATTAGCCTAATGATGGGCGGCGAGCGCTTAATGCTGCGCGCCTTTGCTATTTTGGTGTATCCGCTTGTAGGTATTTTATTTTGCTTATCGCTCTATTTAATCCCTAGCTGGCAAATGCCTGATATGAGCCTACCTGAGGCGGGCAGCTTTACTAAAACACTGTGGTTATCTATTCCTATTATTGTGTTTTCGTTTAGCCATGCGGCGGCTATTTCAAGCTTTGTGAACGTGCAGCGTGGGCATTATGGCAATCAGGCCACTAATAAGGCTGAGGCTATTTTAAAGCGCACTAGCTTACTACTTATTGTATTTGTACTGCTGTTTGTATTTTCGTGCGTGCTTTCGCTTACTAGCGAGCAAATGGCTGCTGCTAAAGCGGCTAACGTATCGATTTTATCTTACCTTGCTAATATCACCAGCAACTCGTATATCGCGACCCTTGGGCCGCTGGTTGCCTTTATTGCGATTACGTCATCGTTTTTAGGGCACTTTTTAGGTGCACGCGAAAGCTTTACCGGTTTGGTGACTAAGCAAACAAGCTTAAGTGCAAAAGTAGCCGACAAAATTGGCGTACTCATTATGTTTTTTGCTATTTGGTTTTGTGCGGTTAAAAACCCAAGCATTTTAGACATGATGGATCAGCTCTCTGGCCCTATCATTGCGATGATTTTATTTATTATGCCAATGATTGCCGTATACAAAGTGCCTGCGCTGAGTAAATACCGCAACCGTTTAAGCACATTGTTTGTACTTGCTGTGGGCTCACTGGCCGTATGTGCGCTTATTTACAGCATGCTTAATTAAGCGAATTGCTATAAATCCCCCCATAAAAAATGGCGCTCACTGAGCGCCATTTTTAATACAATTAAATTGCTTTTAAACTAATTTATTCTGCGTCTGGTAGGTTACGACCGTAGAATATTTCCTGCATTTCGCGGGTTAGTTTAGAGCGAATTTCTTCTTCTTCCTCATCCGACAGCTCATCAGTAGATAGGCCGAACAGGTAAGTGTTTAAGTCGGTTTCTTTTAACATCATTTTGGTGTGGAACAGGTTTTCTTGATACACGTTCACGTCCATCATTTGGTACGCTTCTTTGGTATCTTCTGTCATGAAGTTTTGAATCGAGTTAATTGCATGGTCAATGTAGTGTTTAACGCCGTTTACGTCGCGGGTAAAACCACGTACGCGGTAGTCAATGGTTACTACGTCTGACTCAAGGCTATGAATTAAGAAGTTTAACGCTTTAAGTGGCGAAATAATGCCACAGGTAGATACTTCAATATCAGCACGGAATGTACAAATACCATCATCAGGGTGTGCTTCTGGGTAGGTATGTACACAAATGTGGCTCTTATCTAGGTGCGCAACAACAGAATCTGGTAATGGGCCTGGCGCTTCATCAGCATCGTAATTTTGCTGCTCTTCTACCGGCTCTTCCGAAACCAAAATAGTCACACTTGCGCCTTGTGGTTCATAATCTTGGCGCGCCACATTTAAAATGTTAGCACCAATAATATCAACAACATCACCTAGTATGTCGGTTAGTCTATCTGCACTGTACTGCTCGTCGATATATTCAATATATTCTTTACGTTGTTGCTCGGTCTTTGCGTAGCAAATGTCGTAAATACTAAAGCTTAAACTTTTGGTTAAATTATTAAAGCCATGAAGTTTAAGTTTATCGAAGGGTTTGTTCATGATAAACCAACCTATAAATTAGTGAAATCTGCACCTGCAGAATGAAAAGTTCGCGGATTTTATACGAATTTTCCTCACGGAAAAAGCGTTATTTTACCTGTTCTTGCACAACTTCGTGGCTATGGGTAATTTCTACTGTTTTATCAAGCATTAAAGCAACAGAACAATACTTTTCAGCAGAGAGCGAAACCGCACGCGCAAGGTGTTTTTCCGAGACATTATTGCCTGTAACAACAAAGTGTAAATTAATTTTAGTAAATACACGAGGCGCTGTTTCGGCGCGCTCTGAGCTTAGTTGTACTTGCACATCAGAAAAATTTTGTTTGGCTTTTTTTAAAATACTTACAACATCTACCGACGAGCAACAACCTACCGACATAAGTACCATTTCCATTGGACTTGGTGCAGCGCTGTCGCTACCGGCATCAAAAACTACATTGTGATTAGAATTAGAACGGCCAATAAAGGTGTCGCCTTCAACCCATTTTACATTTGCTTGCATGTGTTTATCTCTAAAAAAATTTTGTTGATTGTATAACAATCTGCAACGATACGTGAGCGCTGAGATTAAATTTAGTGGTGTTATTAATAAGGCGAGAAGTAATAGGAGCGCAGTTATTAGGTAATACTGCGCTGTGTTAACGGGTAACGTTAAGAGGTTTGTGTTACCGCGTTATCAAATAAGTTTTTAATAAGCCCAGCAAACTCATCTATAAATGCGTGTTGTTCAACCGTAACGGGTTGTGAGGTTATGCTGCTTAGTACTTCTTGTAAGTCGTAAACAATACCGTCTACCTCGCGCACTATTTGGCTGCGTTGTTCGGTATTAAGATTGGTATGTTGTTCACAAATTAGCATAACGTTATGCGCTATTACGTCTTCTATGAGTTCCATAACGGTAGGGGCACCGGGTTTGATTTCGCCTGGCTTCTCAAATAACGCTAAATTTTGAGTTAGATACATGATCAAGTCATCGTACCCTTGCCTGTCTAAAACCATTGTGATTTTCACCTTTGAATAACTAATTGCATAGATTTAAGCAGAAAGCGCCACTAATTACTAGCTTTGCGCGATACCAATACAAAAAAAGCAGCCTAAGCTGCTTTTCTCATTCTTTATAACTACAAATAGAACAGTAATTAATCTATTTTTAAGCCTGGGCTTAGTGTTGCTGGCATCGTTACTTTTTCAAGTTCTACCGAAGCTACAGGGTATGCACAGTAGTCGGCTGCAT
The DNA here is from genome assembly GCF_028599265.1 of Pseudoalteromonas sp. Angola-4. Taxonomy (NCBI): domain Bacteria; kingdom Pseudomonadati; phylum Pseudomonadota; class Gammaproteobacteria; order Alteromonadales; family Pseudoalteromonadaceae; genus Pseudoalteromonas; species Pseudoalteromonas sp. Angola-4. The sequence continues at coordinate 36,015 of NZ_JAQREK010000012.1, forward strand.
AATATGCGCTTGCTCTGTGATTTCCTGATGCGCCAATACCACCAAATGGGGCTGCACTTGATGCGCCTGTAATTGGGCGGTTCCAGTTAACAATACCGGCACGAATACGACGTAAAAAGTGATTGTAGTCGGCTTCGCTATCGCTTAATAAACCTGCTGATAAACCAAAGCTGGTATCGTTTGCTTTATCAATTGCGTGGTCAAAGTCATCAAAGCGGAACACTTTTAATAATGGGCCAAAGTGCTCTTCATCTGGGAAGTCGCTAATTGCTGAACACTCAATAATACCCGGTGTTACAAAACCAGTATTGGCTGTGTGCTCAAGCTCTACTAGTACTTCACCGCCAAGCTCAACCAGCTCGTTTTGTGCTTTTACCATGCCTGCTGCAGCCGCAGATGAGATCATAGAGCCCATAAATGGCTGATCTTCATCATCGTAGTTGCCTACTTTAATGGCTTTAGTTGCAGTGATAAGGCGCGCTAAAATGTCATCGCCTTGTTGGCCTTTAGGTAAAAATACTTTACGTGCACAAGTACAACGTTGACCGCTTGAAATAAACGCCGATTGAATAATATCGTGTACCGCGGCTTTAGTATCTGCCACATCTTTAATAATCAGTGGGTTATTGCCACCCATTTCAAGCGCTAAAATTTTACCCGGTTGACCCGCAAACTGCTCATGTAAAATATGTCCAGTGCGCGAAGAACCCGTAAAGAATAAACCATCTATGCCTTTATGCGCAGCAAGGGCTTTACCTGTTTCTACTTCACCTTGAACAAGGTTAATTACACCGGCAGGTAAACCGGCTTTTTCCCATAGTTTAAGCGTAAGCTCTGCCACCATTGGCGTAAGCTCTGATGGCTTAAATACTACTGTGTTACCGGCTAAAAGCGCTGGCACAATGTGGCCATTAGGTAAGTGCCCAGGGAAGTTATATGGGCCAAATACGGCAACTACACCATGTGGTTTATGACGGATCATCGCACGCCCTACCGGCATAGCGTTTTCAACGTCGCCAGTGCGCTCTAAAAATGCTTTTTCAGAAATGGCAATTTTACCTACCATAGCGCCCGCTTCTGTACGCGTTTCCCACAGTGGCTTACCGGTTTCTTGGGCAATCGCAACAGCAAGCTCTTCGCTGTGCTCTTTAAGTGTTGCTGCAAAGGTTTTAACTATCTCTAGGCGCTCGTTAAAGCTTTTATCTGCCCAGCTGTAAAATGCTTCGCGCGCCGAATTTACTGCGCTATCTACTTGCTCTGCAGTCGCTGAAGATGCCTGCCAAATAACGTCGTTATTTGCAGGGTTTACTGAATTAAATGCGTTGCCTTGGCCTTGTGACCACTGACCATTAATAAATTGTGCAGGATGAGTCATTATACTTTCTCCTTAATTAAACTGGGGTTGCGCTTACGGTGTCGCCCGATTGTAGCTGTAGGGCATCGGCTATTTGTTGCGATAAAATAAGGCTGCTTGCACGCTCATCAAAGCTAAGTGCTGCAACCGTTGCACGGTAATCTTCTAACTTGCCGTTAGCAAGCAGTACCATGGTATCGCCCGATGCTTCGCCTATTTCTACTTTAAAGTCTTTCGCATTACGAATAGTGGCAATGTTATCTACTTTTGCTTCTACTGTAGGGCCCGCATCAAAAATATCGACGTAACCGTTGAAGGTAAATCCTTCATTTTTTAATAGCTCAATAGCTGGGCGTGTGTTGTCGTGTACTTTACCAATCACCGCTTGAGCGTCTTTGCTCAGCAAGTTTACGTAAATTGGGTACTTTGGCATTAGTTCAGCAATAAACACTTTTTGGCCTATACCTGTTAGGTAATCGGCGGTAGGAAAGTCCATTGAGAAAAAGTGCTCTTCTAGCCACTGCCAAAACGGGCTGCTGCCGTTCTCGTCAGACACGCCGCGCATTTCTGCTATTACTGTTTGTGCAAAACGCTGCTCATGTTGTTTTATAAACATAAAGCGCGCTTTTGAAAGAAGTTTACCGTTACAGTTTTTACGATAGCCATCTTTCAAAAATAAGGTACATAGTTCTGTCGCGCCGGTGTAGTCGTTACATAGGGTTAAAATATCAACCGCTTTGTATACATCTAACGTGCGTGATGAGTGAATTACTTTACTTAAGTGGTAATGATAAAACGCATCATCAAGCCCTACTGCAGCTTCAATAGCTGAAGTACCGACTACTTCACCGGTTTCGGTATCTTCAAGAACAAACAGGTAGCCTTCGTCACCAGGTTGTGACGTTTGTTTAGCAAATGAACTTACAGAATGGTCAATTTTCTTTTGCAGTAACTCTTCGTTTAACGGCAAAGATGTAAAACCATGGCCCGATTCGTGGGCAATTTTTAATAACGCTGCGTAATCATTTTGCTGGATTGGGCGAAGGATCATCATGAGTCCGCTTGCTCCCTTATCAATAACGGTAAATAGAATATGCAGGGCAAGCAGGCTTGCCCTTAATAAGGTGGTTTAACGCGCTTAAGCGTTTACTACGCTTGCTACTGCTTTTTCAAAACGCGCCATACCTTCGCGAATATCCGCTTCGGTGATTACTAACGATGGCGTAAAGCGTACTACATCAGCACCCGCTACAAGCGACATAAGCCCTTGCTCGGTAGCTGCTACTAAAAACTCTTTAGCACGGCCTTTGTATTGCTCGTTAACCGCTGCACCAATTAATAAACCTTGGCCACGAATTTCGCTAAACACGTTGTATTTTTCGTTTACCGCGTTAAGAAGCTCGTTAAATAATGCTGCTTTTTCTTTTACGCCCGCCAGTACTTCAGGGGTATTTACAGTATCAAATGCGGCTTCAGCTACTGCACACGCCAGTGGGTTACCACCGTAAGTAGAACCATGAGTCCCTACTTTTAAGTGCTGTGCAATCTCAGTAGTCGTTAGCATAGCGCCAATAGGGAAACCGCCACCAAGTGCCTTAGCTGACGTTAAAATATCAGGCACTACGTTTAAACCTTGGTATGCGTATAGCTCACCAGTACGGCCAACACCTGTTTGTACTTCATCAAAAATAAGCAGTGCATTGTGTTTAGTACATAGCTCACGAACGCCTTGTGCAAATTCGTCAGTTGGCGAAATAATACCGCCCTCACCTTGCAGTGGCTCCATCATTACGGCACATGTTTTGTCGCTAATTAGCGCTTCAAATGCAGCTAAGTCATTGTAATCACAATGTACGATGTCGCCTGGCTTAGGACCAAAACCATCTGAGTATGCAGCTTGCCCGCCTACGGTTACGGTAAAGAACGTACGACCGTGAAAACCTTTGTTAAATGAGATAATTTGTGATTTTTCAGCACCAAATTTATCAAGTGCAAAACGACGAGCTAATTTAAGTGCTGCTTCGTTTGCTTCTGCGCCTGAGTTTGCAAAGTAAACTTTTTCAGCAAAGGTCGCATCGACCATTTTTTTAGCTAAACGCAGCGCAGGCTCGTTAGTCATTACGTTTGATAGGTGCCAAATTTTTTCGCCTTGCTCTTTTAATGCACCTACTAATGCAGGATGGCAATGGCCAAGACAGTTAACAGCAATACCACCGGCAAAGTCGATAAATTCTTTACCTTGTTGATCCCATACGCGAGAGCCTTCGCCTCGAACAGGAATAACGCTTGAAGGCGCGTAGTTAGGAACCATTACGTGATCAAATAATTCGCGATTGACTGTCATTTTTTTTCCTCTTAATTGTGAGCAACACAAAACATCAAAATAGGTGTTTGGTTATAAATGTAACCAAGATATTTACGCACTAAATAGCAAAAGGTTGAGCGTAAAACTGCCTTGTGGTTCAATTTTCAGGCGCTCATTATTTCAGATATTTGTGGTGCTGTCTCGTTAAAAACTTTCATGCAGGCCTTTAAAATAAAGGCCTTGGGATATTATTTCATAGATAGTGAATAACTATCTGCATAGAAAATAAATGCCATTTTTTAATACTTATGCGCCTGCGCAGTGAGTCGCGCCTTACATTAAGTGCTTAAAGCGAGGTGTGCTCGGGGAGATGTTAATGAATGAATAGTCGCAAAAAAATTAACAAAAAATTCAATAGTTAATGAAAATTTGCCGCCACCAGCGGCAAATTACCGATATAAGGACCGGCGAGTAAGCTGCTTTTTAGTCAATTTGAATAGCAAGGTTGGTAAAATTGCTTGTTTCGAGAGCTTTTAGCTCATTTTTAGTGAATTGGTGATACGAAAACCACGCCTGCATTTCATCTTGTTCAATAAGTTGGTGCTGTTTTAGGTTTAAATACTGCGAATAGCATCGCGCTTTTAGCATGACTTCACTCATAGGGAAAACATCACTACTTTGCTCAATGCCGTGAACAAGTTGCGCCATAACATGATTAAACGGCAAAAACTTAAAAGCCATTTTTCGAATAACTTTAGCACTTAACTCAAGCGACTTATTACTTAACAACGTGGTTAAAAATAAGGGATCTGGCTTTAGCTCCAACAATGCCGTGTGTAAATCTTTTTGCTGTGCTTCACGTGCTATTTGCACTTTGCGTTGCCATACCTGTTCAAAGGTTTTTAAGTACAAGCGTACTAAGGCAATACGCCCAACATCTATAAGCATGCCCAGTGTAAACGCATGTACAGGGTTTACATCGTTAAGCTCTGCAATTTTTTGCGCCGCAATTGCATTGGCCATGGCGGCATCGCGCAGGCGGCGCTTTAATAATGGAAATGGCTCTGTGCTGTGTGGCATCCAATGGCGCATAGCAAAAGTAGGAATTACCAATTGTAAGTTATCAAGGCCAATATAACGCAGTGCAAGTGCGGGGCTGTCTACTTTAACTGAGGTACTTTTGCTGCGCTGCTTTCGGTAGTAAGGCAGGTTTACCAATGACACTAATTCGCGGCCAAGCCAACTAGAATCATTTACCAAGGGCTCTAAACGCCCAACACTTGCCGACTTAGCCGCCAGTATATCTAGCATAGTAGCAACGTTATCTTCTATGCCTATGGTGTTTTGAATAACAGCATCCATATCTTCTAATTGCTTAAATATGGCTGTTTCTATTACTTTATGGAGTTGTTTGCTCGCTTGTGCTCGGTACTTATGATGCGCGGTGCTACTTTGCTGGCGTTTATGCTGTGCGGCAACTTCTACTTCTAATAAAGTGCGTTGCTTCATTGGTTCGCCATAATCAATTTCCAGCGTATGAATAAAGCCAATTTGTTGATGTGCAAAACTATGGCCAAGCAGCAAGTCGTGAGCACGCTGGTCAAGCATTGAGGCTATTCGCTTTTGCGACGCAAGTTCAGTCATAAAGTCCATTCAGTATAAGTATTACCATTCGGTGGTTACTGTAAGGTTAGAAGCGAGATAAAAAGTTAGCAAGCAATTCGAGCCCTTGAGTTGTTAAAATAGCCTCGGGATGAAATTGCACACCTTCAAGAGCAAGCTCTGTGTGAAGTAGCCCCATAATTTCGTCAAACTCACCTTGCTCGGTTTGGCTCCATGCGGTAATGGCTAATTCACTCGGTAAACTGTGTTTTTCTACCACCAGCGAGTGATAACGACACACAGTAAGCGGGTTTTCTAAACCGGTAAATACCCCCTTATTATTATGAACAATAGGTGAGGTTTTACCATGCATGACTTGCTTAGCACGTATAACCTTGCCCCCTAGCGCTTGCGCGATGGTTTGATGCCCTAAGCAAATACCCAAAATAGGGTAAATGCCTTTTAGCTGCTCAACGACATTGAGTGACACACCCGCTTCGTTTGGCGTACAAGGCCCCGGAGAAATAACAATATGCTTGGGGTTAAGTTGCTTAATTTGCGCAACAGATATTTCGTCATTACGCTTTACCAGCACCTCTTGGTTTAAGCGCTGAAAATATTGTACTAGGTTATAAGTAAACGAATCGTAGTTGTCGATCATCAACAGCATTACACAACGACCTTATTTAATAATGTAGTGCTCTTTGCTCACATGTGTGGCTTGTAAAATGAGCGATAGAAGCTTTTATAGGGCCATTCTATCACTAATAATTACCCAACATACATTAGCAAAACGCCTTAAAAACTTACGCCTTTAGCTAAAAATGCTTCAAATTCGTTTGCTGGTATTGGCCGGCTTAACAAGTACCCTTGAATTAGGTCGCAGTTATACTCTTTTAGTTTTTCAAGTTGGGCATACTCTTCTACGCCTTCGGCGATAATATCGAGCCCTAAGTTTTTAGCTAATTGGCAAATACTCAGTACTAAAGCCTGATCCCGTGTGTCAGTGGCCATATTGCGCACAAACGACTGATCTATTTTTAATTTATTAACCGGAAAACGCTGTAAGTAACCCAGCGACGAATAGCCCGTACCAAAGTCATCAATTGATAAGCTAATACCCAGTGCACTCAGCGCCTGCAGTACTGAAATACCAAACTCTTCATCGTCCATAATGGCGGTTTCGGTAATTTCTAGCTCAATTAAATGTGCGGGCACGTTAAAGTGCGCCAACCGCTGTTTTATGCTTTGCACAAAGTCTTGCTGTGTAAATTGCCTTGCCGATATATTAATAGCCAAGCGGATATTTAAGTTTTGCTGATGCCATTTTTTAGCTTGGGCAAAGGCACTATCAAGTATCCATTCGCCTAATGGCAATATAAACCCGCTGTGCTCGGCAATAGGAATAAACTGCGCCGGAGAGACATACTTCCCATCATCAAACCACCTAATTAAACATTCGCAGCTGTTTATGGTTTGCGATTTAAGATGCATTTTAGGCTGAAAATAAAGCTCAAACTGCTGCTTTTCAATCGCGGTATCAAGGCGCCGAGCAATATGCAGCTGCTGGGCGTGCTTAACTCCGCTTTCGGTATCAAAATGAGCGTAGGGAATATTACGTTTCACCGCCTCTTCTAAGGCAATATTGGCGTGCAGTAGAAGCGTTTTATAGTCATTACTGGTTGGGTAGCGTGTTACACCGCAGTTAAAGCTCATACGCATTTCGCCGTACGGTGTGCTAATAGCTTGGCTTAAACGGCTTTGTACACCTTTGAGTAAGTCATCTAGGGTTGTTGAGCAATCTTGCTCGGTATAAATAACCACAAAGTTAGCATCGGCAATGTGATAAAAGGTCAGTTTGTTTTTACTTTTTAACTGCTGAGAAAATTTATTAGCGCTGCGCGATAAGTGCATAGCAAAGGCATTTATACACTCGTTAGCGCCCGATAAACCATATTGCTCAAGTAATAGCTTAAAGTGGCTTACATCAATCAGCATTAAACTAAAAGGCTGCTCAAGCGAAATTAGCTCATTGGTGTATGTTTCTAAACTGGCTTGGTTAGGCAACTTTGAATACGGGTGGTGAAAGGCTAAATACTCTAATGAGCGCTCTGCCTCAAATTGCTCTGTTACATCGCGTATGTGTATATCAAAGGCATCTATTTCTTGCAGCCAATGTATTTGGTAAGTGAGGTAATGGTTATCTAGCTGTGTATAAAAACGCTCAACATGACTAGCCGACTGCTTAGTGTCTATTAGTTGCTGCTTTATATTAGGGCTTAGTAATGCAATGGGCGTGCTGTGTTTATCGCTTACATACGCTTTGTGCATAGCAATAGCGGCAGGGTTACAGTAGTTAAGCTCAAGGTTGGCGCTTAAACTCACAATTGGGTTAGGGTTGCGCGTTGGAAATAGCGCTAAACGTTCGTTACGGGCACTAAGCTTTATAAATTTAGATGCGTAACGCCCTGTATAAATGCTTACCAGCACTATGGCAAACGTAAACAAAAACACAATATTGACTGTGGTGTGCAGGTTGCTTTCGGTGTCTTTGTAGCCGCTATCAACCGCATTTGAAATAACCGTTTCTGCATTTGTTAAGTGCCCCATCACTTGGGCTTGCAGTTCGGTGAGTTGCTCTAGTTGTGCTCTGGCTAAATCCAAACTAGTGCTGCTGCTTGATAAGTTTTCGTGTAATTTAAGTGCTAAGTCTAAACCACTTTTAAACTCATCACTTAAGCTGCTTTCTAGCGCTAATGTGCTGTGGTTTTGATCTAGGTTTTTTATTAGCGCAAGTATACGTACATGGTTTTCTAAAAAGTCGATTAAATAAAGTTCACGCTTACTCGTTGCGTAATACTCATATAATAAGCGCTCTTGCTTTACTAGGTAGGTTTCGATTAATCGAATATCGCGCAGCGCCGGAATTTGTTGTTCCATTAAGGTCGATGAGGTGCGCTTAATGGTTTCTGCCTGATAATAAACCATCGCAGACAGTACACAGCCTACCAGCACAATACCGATATAAAACTGCTTAGCTTTACTGGCAAATTTATTAGTGAATATTTTCATATAAACGCTTGATCTGACCCTAAAATATTAACAACTCATTTTAAAGCGTAATTATATACGATTAATAAAAGCACTATTGTTTATATTTGGTTATAAAAAAGGGTGCGCAAACGTTAATCAGGCGGGCATAAAAAAGAAAGAGGCCGGCGAGAATGCCGGCCTTAATGATACCAATCCGCAATAATACTTAATCATTTTCAGGGGCTAAACGTGTCGCTATCTACGTTAAAAAATTCTCATTTAGAGCAACTAAATAGCGAATTTTTTGCCTTGCTATCAACACGCTTTTCCATCCTCAAAATAGATCACTTAATTATGCGGATTGGTATAATTTATTGTACAGAAATAACAACTTTACCCATAGCTTGGCCACTTGCTAAGCGGTCATGCGCTTTAGCGGCTTCTTCTAAGCTAAAGTCTTGCTCATCAAGTACTGGGCGCATACCGCCTGCTTCAACAATTTGCGTAAGTTTAGTAAGTTTGTCGCCGTGGTCTTGACGGTTAAAGTCGTGGATCATTGGAATAAGCATAAAGATTACGTTTAACGATAACCCTTTAAAGTGTACTGGGCTTAAATCTACTTCTAATAAAGAAAGCGTTGTAGATACCTGTGCATTTAGCTTTGCTGCAGCAAATGAGTTAGTCAGGTTACCACCACCTACGGTGTCAAATACCATGTCAAAACCAACGTTGCTTGTGTGTTTTTCAACGTACTGCTCTACGGTTTCGTCTTTAAAGTTTATGCCTGTAGCGCCAAAGCTTTCTATTAGTGCTAGTTGCTCTGCGTTACCGCCAGTTGAGTAAACATCAGCGCCAAAATGCTTAGCTAGTTGTACTGCTAAATGGCCTACACCACCTGCGCCGCCGTGTACTAATACTTTTTGGCCTGCACTTACACTTGCACGTGTTAAGCCTTCAAGTGCTGTAATACCTACAAGTGGAATAGCGGCTGCTTCTTTCATGCTTAGGTTTTTAGGTTTGTGAGCAATTAAGCGCTTATCAGCAAGAATAAACTCAGCAAGTGCACCTGGTAAATCGCCTAAGCCACCAGCACAACCATATACTTCATCACCTACTGCAAAGTCTGTTACGCCTTCGCCAACAGCTTCAACGGTGCCTGCAAAGTCCATCCCTAAAATGCCCGGTAGTTTTGGAGCAAAGGGTAAGTCAGCACCCATTTGACGAATCATCATATCAATTGTATTTACGCTTGTTGCGGCAATACGAACTAACACATTACCTGCTGTTACTTGTGGTTTTGCAACCTCAGCTGCTAAAAACTCTTCAGTGCCACCAAAATTATTAATTGTCATTGCTTTCATGGGTATTGCCTCTGTTATCTGTTGATAAGTAATTGTGTAATGAAGCTTCATTGTAGACACACCCTTTACAAATGATAATAAGGCTAAACATACAATCAGTTTCAAAATAATATTTATAATAAAGTTTAAAAATCACTCCATCACAGTTTAAAAGTAGGCATTAAACAAAATGCTACCCAGTCGCTGCGCTATATCAATTTAAGCTAGCTATGGTTGATTTATTATTGTCTAAGCCCCAGAGTAATATATGAAAAGGTAGTAATTCACTTAAGTAACTCATTTATCCTACTAAGGAGCGAATATGTTAGGCGAAGACCACTCACTTACCAATGACTTTCCGCAGTACCTAAATACCATTGCAGAGCTAAACAAAAGCGACACAGAATTTGCTAAAAAGGCAGATAAATACGACAAGCTAGATAAAGAGATTCGTGTTTTAGAGCTTAAAGATGCGCCCATTAGCGATGAGCAAATGAATCAACTAAAACATGAGCGTTCAGAATTAAAAGATTGGTTGTACGAGCGTTTACAACAAGAGTAATGTTGCACGCAAAAAAAAGAGTTCACCGTTAGGTGAACTCTTTGACGATCAACAAAGGGTAAAACATTTAAAGCACATATCGGCTTTATAAAAACAACTAGGCCTTATAAGGCATGAGTAAAATCTTTTCGCGTTATTTTGCTACTAGCTATCAGCATTTAGCTGAGCAAGCAGGCTATCTAACGTATCAACTAACTGCTGATTTTTAGCAGGGTTGAGCGCATCTGGATGTGGCGGTGCAAAGCGCTCTGCATCGTTATCGAAATAAAGGCCAGTGGCATCTTTAAATTCGTCACTTAATGCGGCGCGGCAAAAAATATCAGCGCCTAGTTTTAAGTCGCCACCAGCAAGCCCGTAAGCATCTTTTACCATTTTACTACCTAGTAACGACTTAGGGTTTACCGCAACAACTAATGGCCCACTGCCTTTAAGTGCTAAACCTAAGTGACGCGACCACATAGTAATAGCCAATTTGCTTTGCGCGTAGGCTGCGCTATCTGATAGTGGCTTTTTGCCCACTAACGAGTCAAAGTTAACGCTGGTTTGTGCAGCCGATGACACGTTAACCACACGTGATTGCGTGTTCATTACAGGCAGTAACGCTTTAGTAAGTAAATAAGGCGCTAACGTATTAACTGCAAACCGTGCATCTAGCCCATTTACAGTAGTGATATTTGCCAATTTATAAACACCGGCGTTATTAATAACTACATCAAGTATTTTATTCGCGTTTTGTAAGTCGGCTAACACTGACTGAGCCAAGGTGTTTACTTGCGCCATATCGCTTAAATCGGCAATGTAGGTCGCTGTGCTTGCTTGCGGGTAATCAGCGTTTAAGCTTGCTTGTACGGTATTTAACTTGTCTTGGTTGCGCCCGTGTAATAATACAGTATGCCCTTGCGCTAACAACATTTTAGCGGTCTCTAGGCCAATACCGTCGGTGGCACCGGTTAATAAAATTGTTTTTTTCATGTTGAACGTTCCTTTTTGTATTAAGACTTTGGCCATTGCATTAACGACAAATTACACACGCATTAGCTCACTGCTATTTATTAATAGTACCACCACTTTTAGCGACTAATAATTAGTGGCTCAGTAGAATCAGTTTATAGAATTAATTGATAAACCTATGCGCCCTTATTAAGTAGGTATAGCCATTGTGCCTTTGCTTGGGTAAATTTTAAGCTTTTATTTGAAATAACGGGCAATCATAACTATTGTTTTTAAATTACCTTAATAGTAGTATTTATCATATAAATACACTTTTCGAGAAAACACATGAAAGTTTTAGTTACAGGCGGTATGGGTTATATAGGTAGCCACACATGTATTGCCCTTCATGAGGCAGGCATTACCCCAGTTATTTACGACAACTTATCTAACGCAAGCCCCCGTGTGCTTGATCAACTCGAAAAAATTACCGGTACCCGTTTTGAGTTTATTTTAGGTGACATTCAAGACGAGCAGCAGTTTAAACTTGCCCTTAAACACAGCCAAGCTGAGGCTGTATTTCACTTTGCAGCACTAAAAGCGGTAGGTGAATCAACCGAGCAACCACTGCGTTATTACCAAAACAATGTGTCGGGTACATTAAGCATGCTACAAAACATGCAAGAGGTAGGCGTTAACCATATAATATTTAGCTCATCGGCCACTGTGTACGGCGAGCCAGACTACCTACCTATTGATGAAAAACACCCTATACGCGCTACTAACCCTTACGGTTGGACCAAAGTGATGGTTGAACAAGCCATGCAAGACGTATGTAATGCCAACAGCCAATTTATGGGCATTGCTCTTCGCTACTTTAACCCAGTTGGTGCACACCCAAGCGGCTTATTAGGCGAAAGCCCAAATGGTATCCCAAATAACTTAATGCCATTTATTGCTCAAACTGCGGTAGGTAAACGCGAAGTGGTGAATATTTTTGGTGACGACTACGACACCAAAGATGGCACCGGCGTGCGCGACTATATTCACGTTTTAGATTTAGCTAAAGGCCATGTAGCGGCCTTTATGCAACACAAAACAGATACCGCCTTTCATGCTTACAACTTAGGCACAGGCCAAGGGTATTCGGTGCTTGATATGATCAAAGCATTTAGCGCATCAGCCAATAAAGATATTCCTTATAAAAGTGCACCGCGCCGAGCAGGCGATATTGCCTGTAATTACGCCGATGCCACAAAAGCGCAAACCACCCTTAACTGGCACGCAGAACTAACACTGAGCGACATGACTAACGACACATGGCGCTGGCAAACTAATTACCCAAGTGGGTTGGAGAGTTAACATGGCTTTATTAGAAAGTACTCACAGACGTAAAAACCCGCTAACGGGACGCTGGGTATTAGTATCACCGCATCGTAATAACCGCCCGTGGTTAGGCGCTACAGAAGCAGTAAACGAAAGCGTACTACCAAAACACGATGAAAGCTGCCCACTTTGCCCAAGCAACACCCGTGCAAATGGCGACAGCAACCCAGATTACAAATACACCCATGTATTTAGAAATGACTTTGGCGCACTGACCCCTAATGAGAGCGAGCAATCGCAAAGCTTAGACTCAGACAGCGATTTATTTATTGCTGATGAAGCAAGCGGCGAATGCCGTGTAATTTGTTTTTCGCCAGAGCATAACAAAACACTGCCAGAGCTTGAGCACGATGCCCTACACGAAGTAGTAAAAACCTGGAAAGACAACTACACAGAACTTGCACAACACTATGAATGTGTTCAGGTGTTTGAAAATAAAGGCGAGATCATGGGTTGCTCGCAACCTCATCCACACGGCCAAGTATGGGCGCATTCGCACTTATCAACCGAAATAGAAGCCGAAGATACCCAGCAGCTTGCCTATTTTAAAAAGCATGGCAGCGCGATGCTTGCCGATTACGTGCAAAAAGAGCAAGCAGATAAAACCCGCGTCGTATTTGAAAACGAGCACTGGCTTGTGGTGGTGCCATTTTGGGCAGCGTGGCCGTTTGAAACACTGCTTGTAACTAAAGATAACATTCAAAACTTTAGCCAGCTAAACGATGCGCAAACAGACGCCCTAGCACAAGCGCTTAAAGTATTAACCACTAAATACGACAACGTATTTAATTGTAGCTTCCCGTATTCTATGGGGTGGCACAATGCACCGGCTAATCGTGGCTCAGATGAGCAACATTGGCGCTTACATGCCCATTTTTACCCGCCGCTACTTCGCTCTGCCACCGTTAAAAAACACATGGTTGGTTACGAAATGCTAGGTGAAAGCCAGCGCGATTTAAGCGCAGAAACAGCTGCCTCTATTTTACAAGCAGCCAGTACCACACACTATAAAAAAACAGCAGGACACACAGATGACGCTTAACGATTTTCAACAACAATTTTTATCACTGTACGGTGCGCCTGCTCAAGGTATTGCTGCAGCACCTGGGCGTGTAAACCTAATTGGCGAATTTACCGATTATAACGACGGCTTTGTATTTCCGTGCTCGTTAGAGTTTCGTACTCAAGTTATGTTTAAAGAGCGCGACGACAACATCATTACTGTGCATTCGTTAAATTACCCAGGCGAAAAAGACAGCTTTAGTGTTGATGAAGACATCAGCGAAGGGCAATCGCAATGGGGTAACTATATCCGTGCCGTGTCATTTGTACTAAAGCGCGCGGGCCATACTTTACGCGGCGCCGATTTACTTATTGACAGTAACTTACCGCAAGGCAGTGGCTTATCTTCATCGGCGGCATTAGAAGTGGCCATTGGTGGTATGTTTAACCATATTGCACAGCTTGGTTTAAGCGAAGAAAAAATTGCCTTACTAGGCCAAGAAGCCGAAAACGACTTTATGCATTGCCAATCGGGCATTATGGATCAGCTTATTTCGGCAAAAGGCGAAAACGGCCATGCGCTTTTAATTGACTGTGAAAACCTAGCAACTGAATCAGTAAAAGTACCCGATGATTTAAACATTGTTATTGTTAACTCTAACTACCCACGTAAATTGGTAGATAGCGAGTACAACCAACGTCGTGTTGACTGTGAGCAAGCAGCTGCAAAAATGAATGTAGCCACGCTTCGTAAAGCCACCATGGACACGCTTGAAGCAACTAAAGATGCACTAAGCGAAAACGAATACAAACGTGCACACCATGTAATTAGCGAAAACGAGCGTGTAATTGCAGCAACTAAAGCGCTGCAAAATAACGACATTGATACGCTGCGCGAGCTAATGGCGGCATCGCACCAATCGCTTAAGCATTACTTTGAAGTAACCGTGCCAGCGACCGACGGCCTAGTAGAAATTTGTAAAGAAGCGATGGGCGAACGCGGTGCAGTACGTATGACCGGTGGCGGTTTTGGCGGTGCGATTGTGTGTTTATGCCGTGATGCAGAAGTACCACTTATCAAAGCAGCGGTTGAGCAGCACTACTTTGAACGTTTTAATTTAAATGCCGACATTTACGTATGTTCAGCAGGTTCAGGATTACAAATTACGTCTTTTTAAACATCATTAAGGAATAAGCATGGCAAAGGTTAATTGGGGTATTATTGGGTGTGGCAATATTGCTCACACCTTTGCTAAAAGCATTGCGCATTGCGCTAATGCACAGCTTATTGGCGCAGCATCGACCAGCGAGCAACGCGCAAAAGAATTTGCCACACACTATTCAGTTAAAGGCTATGAGAGCTACCAAGCCCTTATGCAATGCCCACACATTGACGCCATATATATTGCTAATACCCACGAGCAACACTTTAAAACTATTGCGCAATGCTTAGTGCACGATAAGCATGTACTCAGCGAAAAGCCCATTACTGTTAATGCACAGCAACTCATAACCCTTAGCCAGTTAGCCGAGCAACAAAACTGCTTTTTAATGGAAGGTGTATGGATGCGCTTTTTACCTGCCATAGTAAAACTGCAGCAGTTATTAAGCGAGGGCGTAATAGGCAAAGTACACAGTGTGAATGCCAACTTTAGCCTAGCGGGCGACTTTGCTGACTCACACCGTTTAATGAACCCTGCGACCGCAGGTGGCGCATTGCTTGATTTAGGTATTTACCCTATATCGATTGCCGATGTGGTATTTAATAAAGCCCCTGAACAAATTAAATCATTAGTACATAAAAGCACGACCGGCGTAGATGAGCGCAGTGTAACCCTTATAAATTACGGCCAAGGGCAATTTGCGCAGCTTAGTAGCGCGTTACAACAAAATGGCCCTACCGAAGCCTGTATTTTAGGGGAGCATGGGTATATTCGCATTGCTGAATTTGTTGGTGCACAGTCGCTAGAGCTTCATTTAAACGCACAACAAGTGCAGCAGTTTGATTTTAGCTTTAATGACGATGAAAACTTTAAATTTGAAATTGCGCACGTTAGCGAATGTATTTTACAACAACAAAAACAAAGCAATGTACTACCGCTCAGCACAAGCCTGCGGGTAATGCACATAATGGATACGCTTCGGGCGCAGTGGCAGCTTAAATACAGCGATAGCGTTGAAGCCCATCAGCTAGATTAATAATAAAAAATACACACAACAAGGATACACAATGACAACCACACACACGTTAAAGGCGCTTTCAAAAGCCTTGCTGCTAGCAACGGGCTGCTTAACAGTAAGTACTGTTTTTGCAGATCAAAAAACGCCAGAGCAACTCTACCCACCTTTAACCAGCGAAGTACTTCCTGAGCTTGCTGCTAAAGGTAGTTACAGCGTTGGCGTACAAACGCTTGATTTAGTAAATCCCGCGCAGTTTGACCCTGCAACCCAAGCTAAAAAAGATCGCCCTTTAAAAGTAGAAGTGTGGTACCCAGCAGCAGACAGTGCAAACGCACCCTTAACCAGCTACAGCGACATAACCCGTACAGGTAAAACGTTTACCTTACAAGCCGATGCCATGCGCGATGTAGCCATTAATAACAAAGAGCACTACCCTGTTATTGTGCTCTCACACGGTTATACCGGCTATCGTACAATTATGTATTACTTGGGCGAACATTTAGCATCGCACGGGTACATTGTGGCAGCCATAGATCATACCGACTCAACCAATGCAGATGTTGATTTTAAAAATGCGCCGTTTTCGGGCTTTTTTAGTACCCTTATTAACCGATCACGCGATCAACAATTTGTACTTAACTACTTTAACGAACAAAACAACTTTGCCAGCAAGCAAGTGGATAACAAAAAAGCAGGCGTAATTGGTTACTCTATGGGTGGTTTTGGCGCGGTTAATACAATTGGTGGCTGTTATGACTTTAACGAGCAAACCACTGCAATGTTTACCGGTATGAAAGACCCTGCACAAATTAAACAAGTGCAGCAATTACTCAATAGCTGTGCGGGTGGGCAATATAAAAACCCACAAGTCGATTCGCGTATTAAAGCTATGGTGGCCTTTGCGCCTTGGGGCGGGCAACATAACTTATTTAATGCCAGTGCTATGCAAAACATTAAAGTGCCTTCGCTTTATATCGCGGGTAGCTTAGATGATATATCCGGTTATGAAGGCATTAAAAACCTATATAACCAAACGGGCAGCCCCGACAAGTACCTGCTTACTTACAAAAATGCGCGCCATAATATTGCGCCGCACCCTGCTCCTGCTATTGCCAAACGTAGCAGCGAATTAGATATAGGCCATTACTACGAGCCATCGTGGTCAATGCGCACCCTAAACGAGACCAACAAACACTTTGTACTTGCTATGATGGACTGCCACGTAAAAGGCATTACCAGCCAATGTGAATACCTAGACTTGCCACAAAATGGCGACCAAGCTGTGGTTAATGGTAAGCCACTACCAGCATGGCATGGGTTTGATAATCGTTTTTCTACTGGTATGGATTGGCAACAAGCTAAACCGCGCACCAAGTAACACAAACTTTGGCGGCTATTTTTATATTTAGCCGCATACGCACTTAAAATAATGCTGCTATAAAACACCTGTTATTTAAAAGAGTTAGCAAATAAAAACAGCGTGCTTATTTTTTAAACGGCTATTTTAAGAAAAAATCATTGCCATTAATGTAAGTTAAAGGCAATCTAGTCATATATAAGATAAGATAAATAACACAAATATCATGTCAAAATACATACTCTCAATTGATCAAGGAACCACAAGCTCTCGGGCCATCTTGTTTACAAAAGATGCAGACGTTTTTGGCTCAGCACAACAAGAATTTTCGCAGCATTTTCCGCAAAATGGTTGGGTAGAACACGACCCTAACGATATTTGGCAAACCGTGCTAAGTACCAGCCGCGAAGTATTAGCAGATAAAAACGTTAAGCCTGAAGAAATTATTGCCATTGGTATCACCAACCAACGTGAAACCACTTTAGTGTGGAACAAAAAAACCGGCAAACCTATTTATAACGCCATTGTGTGGCAAGACCGCCGTACCAGCGATTACTGCGAAAGCCTAAGCACTGACGAGCTTTGCCAAACCATAAGCGATAAAACCGGCTTACTGCTAGACCCGTATTTTTCGGCCACTAAAGTACGCTGGATTTTAGACAACGTTGAAGGCGCACGCGAACAAGCCCTTGCAGGTGAACTGGCATTTGGTACCGTTGATACCTACTTACTATGGCAGTTAACCGGTGGTAAAGAGCACCGCACCGACGCCACCAATGCATCACGCACTATGTTATTTAATATTCATACTCAGCAATGGGATCAAGAACTACTCGATTTATTCGAAATTCCTGAATCTATGCTGCCCCAAGTGATGGACTCAGCCGACGAATTTGGCTCAACCAGCGACGATATTTTTGGTGCACCAATACGCGTATGTGGTATTGCCGGCGACCAGCAAGCAGCCCTTGTTGGCCACGCATGTTTTGAGCAAGGTATGGCAAAAAGTACTTACGGTACGGGCTGTTTTTTAATGCTGAATACCGGCGAAAAAGCGCTTACCTCTGAAAATCGCTTACTAACCACGGTGGCTTATAGGCTAAATGGCAAACCAACATATGCCATTGAAGGCAGCATTTTTATGGCAGGCGCCACGATGCAGTGGATTGTTGAAGGCTTAAAACTATTAAGCCATGCCGGAGAGAGCGAATCGTTAGTAAAAGATGTGCCGCTTGATCATGGGGTATTTTTAGTGCCTTCGTTTACAGGTTTAGGCGCGCCCTACTGGGACCCAAATGCACGTGGCGCTATTTTAGGTTTAACCCGCGACTCGGGCATTAGCACCATTGTTGCAGCTGCACTGCAATCGGTTGGGTATCAAACCAAAGACTTACAAAAAGCAATGGAGCGTGATGGCTTACGCCCAAGCGTGTTACGGGTAGATGGCGGCATGGTTAAAAATAACTGGGTACTGACCTTTTTATCAAACATTTTAGGCGCAACGGTAGAGCGCCCAACAGTGACCGAAACCACCTCTTTAGGCGTAGCATACTTAGCAGGCTTACAAACCGGTGTGTATGAGTCAACTGAGCAATTAGCAAAAATGTGGACCTGCGACCGTCGCTTTGAGCCAACAATGAGCGCTGACGAACGTAACGATTTATACGCAAAGTGGCAGCACTGTGTAGCGCAAGTTTGTCTCTCTAGTGACGATAGCAAACAAGCGTAAAACGCCCAGCCGCTAATTAAAATTAGCGGCTTACAAAACACCGGCAACAGCGCTTAAATGGCACGTTGTACGCTGTATGTTTTAAAAAGATCACGATTAAAAATTAACAAGCAAAAAGCGCGGTTATCTGTTGTCAAATAAGAGCCGCAGCTTTATGATGCTATATGTCTTATTTATATTACAAATAAAAAGGTTAGCTCGGTGGAATTAGCAGATAACGAATACGACCTACTCGTCGTCGGTGGCGGTGTAAACGGCACTGGAATAGCAGCTGATGCAGCAGGCAGAGGATTAAAAGTTCTATTGTGTGAACAATCAGACCTTGCCAGTGCAACGTCTTCAAATAGTTCTAAGCTGATCCACGGCGGTTTACGCTACCTTGAACATTACGAATTTAGATTGGTAAAAGAAGCCTTGGCTGAGCGCGAAGTGCTGCTTAAAAATGCCCCGCATATTATGTGGCCGCTCACCTTTAGGCTACCGCATCAATCGCACCTACGCCCTGCATGGATGATCCGCATTGGCTTATTTATGTACGACAACCTAGCTAAGCGCGAAACACTGGCTGGCTCGCGTGGCATTAAATTTGGTGAAAACAGCGTATTAGAACCTTCAATTACAAAAGGGTTTGAATACTCAGATGGCTGGGTTGATGATTCACGTTTGGTAATTTTAAACGCCTTAGCAGCCAAAAACAAAGGCGCAAACATTGCTACGCAAACCAAGTGTGTAAGTGCAAAACGCATCGATAACCAATGGCAAGTAACGCTTGAGCAACAACAAACTAAGGCGCAACAGACTATTAAAGCCAAAGGTATTGTTAATGCAGCAGGCCCCTGGGTTGCAAAATTATTTGACGAAGCACTGATAGAAAAGTCACCACAAAATATTCGCCTTGTTAAAGGCAGCCATATTGTGGTGCCGCGTATTCACGATGAAAAACAAGCCTACATTTTACAAAATAAAGATCAGCGCATTGTGTTTGTTATACCGTTTGAAGATGACTACTCGCTAGTAGGCACCACCGATGTTGAACACAAAGGCGCAGCGCAAGATGTAAAAATTAGTGATGAAGAAATCGATTACTTAATCGATATTACTAACAGCTACTTTAAAAACCACATTAAACGCGAAGACATAGTACATACCTTTTCGGGTGTGCGCCCACTGCTTGATGACGAATCAGTGAATGCACAAAAAGTAACGCGTGACTACAAGTTAGAACTTTCAAGTGAAGGCAAACACACACCACTGTTAAGTGTGTTTGGTGGCAAAATTACCACTTACCGTAAACTTGCCGAAGCTGCAGTGAATAAGCTTGAAGAATTTTACCCGCAAATGAGTGAAGCGTGGACCAAACACAGCGCCTTACCTGGTGGCGATTTTAGCTCGGTAGAAGCGCTGACCAATGAGCTTAAAGCGACTTATAGTTGGTTACCAGAAATCACTCTTAAACGCTTCGTACGTACCTACGGGACTCGTGCAAAACTAATTTTAGGCAGTGCAACCCAGCTCAGTGATTTAGGCCAAGACTTTGGTCATGGCTTATTTGCAGCAGAAGTTGATTACTTACTAAATGAAGAATGGGCGGGTAACGCTTACAATATTTTATGGCGCAGAAGTAAACTAGGACTGCGCTTTAATGAAGCACAAGTGGCAACGCTTAATCATTATATTACGCAAAGCCAAGCGGCTAAAACAGCCTAACAGCCGCTTTAACCCTTACTTAATTTAAGAACTAGCCCCCAATAATTGCACAATCAATATTGGGGGCTTTTTTATATTTGCTTGGCTTTATTACTATTAAATAAGTAGTTAAAACCACTTAACGTAGCCTCTTTCACGTCAAACTCTAAACATTGCACACCAATGCAATTTAACGCATGGGTAAAGCAGGTATTTAGTTGCTCTGTGCCAATAACCACTACTTTAGAATTATTCACTAATTGCCACTCACTGGCATGGCGTGCAGCGCGTACATCGCTACCAATAAGCACGCCCGACAAGTATGCCTTGGCTTGCACTGGTGTTAACTCTTTTGAAAGCTGGCGCGTACGGACACTAAAAATACCGTGCGCCAAATTACCGCTGTCACTGCCTAACGTGAGTTCACAGCCTTGCTCAAATGCATGCCAATCAAACTCCCCCGCTTCACAGTCGTTAGGAATAAGCACACTTTGATGACATAGCAAGTCGTATAATTCGCCGGTCATTGCGGTTTTAAAACAGATAATTTGGCCATCTTTTAACAGCACCCATTTAGTGTGGGTACCGGGTAAACAAATAAGTACGTTGCCTTGCTGATAGGCCGGGTTTTGTTTTAAAAAACCTAATATTTGCAGCTCTTCGCCGCGCATTACATCAAATAAATTGTTTTGTAATATGCATTTTGTACCAGGCAAAGCACTGACTGTGTTACCTGCACAATCAAAATTAATTGCGCCACTAAGTAGGCTTTCGGGGTTTATGGGGCACGCTAAATAAGGGGTTTCTTTCCAGCCAATACTTGAGGTGATTTGCCCTGCCATATAAATAGGTAAAACGCCGTATTCGCTGGTCCATGGTGCAACGACACCAATTAAAGTATGTTCAAAGTTTTGTTTATCTCTAATCACACCTGGGCCGTCGCGCTGAGCAATTAAAGTTAACTGCCCTGTGGTATTTACGCTGCATAAATAGGCGCGTAAATGACTCGTGCCCCAATCTACGGCTATAAAAAGGTTTAAGTACTGCAACTTAGAGCCTCCCACCGTCAATTTTAATACCTTGACCGGTGATCATACTGCTTTCGTCGGCAGCTAAAAAAAGTGCCAAATTAGCTACATCTTCAGGGGTTACTAACTTTTTAAGTGCCATGGCTTCCATCCACTTCACTTGCTCTTGCTCGGTAAACCAACTGGCTAATTGGCGGTCGGTGGCAACCCAACCCGGTAAAATAGCATTCACCCGAATACCAAATTCACCATAATCGCGTGCCAGTGCTTTAGTCATGCCGATTAAACCGGCCTTTGCCGTTACGTAACCCGCCATTTGTGGCTGCCCCATGATGGCATTGATAGAGCTAAAATTAATAATGCTCCCCGCGCCTTCGCTTTTCATAAAAGACATAGCGACTTGCGAGGCAAAAAACGCCGGATTTAAATTAATTTGTAGGCATTGATCCCAATCTTGTACTGTAACGTCTTCACTGGCTTGGCGGCGGTCATTGGCTACATTGTTTACCAGTACATTAATAGCGCCTAGTTCAGCACATGCATCTACCAAAGATTGCTGTAAAGCATTTGAGTCGGTTACATCAACCTGTCTAAACCACAATTTGGCGTTTGGCAGTGAGGCTATAAGAGATTGGGCAGCCTCGTTATTAATATCTATAAAGGCAATTTTGGCAGCTTGAGCGGCAAACGCTTTTACCATTGCACGGCCAATGCCTGAAGCGCCCCCGGTAATAAAAACAACTTTGCCAGAAATACTGGGATAGTGAGCGTGATTATTCAAATGCGTTTCTCCATAATACAGACTGCCCCTCTCAATATTTATAATTATTTGCTAAAGAGGATTACTGTTACAGCTGTGTTAAAATACTTGCCTTTAACAAAGTTTATAACATATCCTTTCGTACATTAATATGATATATGATATATAATAAAGCAATAACTCATTCGGATAACGCTCAATGAAAAGCCAACCTCGTCAAAATTTAACACAACAATTAACCCATGATTTAGGCTTTGCAATTGTGCGTGGCGTTTACCCAGTTAACGAAGGCCTGCCCTCAGAAGCTGACCTATGCGTAAAATACGATGTGAGCCGCAGTGCAACACGCGAAGCTGTAAAAATGCTCTCTGCTAAGGGCTTAATATCTTCTCGCCCTAAGCAAGGGATCCGCGTACTGCCAGAAAGCAGCTGGAATATGTTTGACACAGATGTACTGCGCTGGATTTTAAGCAGTAAACCGTCGCTTTCTTTATTAAAAGAGTTTACGCAAGTACGTGTCGCACTTGAGCCACAAGCCGCTGCCCTAGCAGCTGAAAATGCCAGCGCCGAACAACTTGCTGAAATAGACAACGCACTTGCCCGCATGGCCGATGCAGACCAAGGCTTAGACGATCCGCTTGAAGCCGATATTGCCTTTCATACCAGTATTTTAGTAGCCAGTAATAACCGCTTTTTTGTACAGCTCACTGAATTTATTAGCACCGCGCTGCGCGTAAGTATTCGTTACACCAACCACATTAAAGGTGTGCCCGGGGCCGACGTTGCAAAGCATGCTGATATTTTAGATACGATTAAATCGCGCAATCCAGAGCGCGCTAAAAAAGCAGTAGAAACCATTTTAGAAGAAGCGCTTGAGCTGATTGAGTCTAAACTCGACTAATAGCTTAAAAAACATTATTAAAAAAGGGAGCTAATTAGCTCCCTTTTTACTGCTTGCTATATTTTAAGCTTTGTTAAGCTCAAAAATAAGCGATGTTTGCGGGAATGAAATTGGCATTTGTAGGCCAAATTCCATCAACGCTTCACCCGTAAAAGTTTGCCCGTTAACAGCGGCAATAGACGAAGGTCGGTATTCTTCAAATTTAACAGGCCACACTAAATTAAGTGTGTACTGCGTATCTACATCTAAACCAACAAAACGAAGCTTATTAGGCGCAGTGCGCGGTGTTTCGCGTACACTGTTATACGCAAATAACGCTTTTGATTTTTGCTCGTCGATTAAACCAAAGTTAATTGATAAATCGTCGCTATCGAGGCGGTACAAATCGGCAGCATGAATAAATTCACGGTGCTCTTTGTGCAGCGAAATAGCCGCTTTAAGCGCATTGTATTCGTGATCGGTTAGCTCGCGTGGGTCCATTTCTATACCCATATGGCCAAACATAGATACCGCAGCACGCATTTCAATACTGACATTACGACCTGTGATATGACAATCACGAGGGCCTACGTGTGCACCCATAACCGACGATGGGAAGAAGAACGAACAACCACGTTGAATTTCAAGACGGTCAAGTGCATCGTTAGAATCTGACGTCCATACACGGTCTGTGTGTGCAAGCACACCATAATCTACACGGGCACCACCTGAAGAACAGCTTTCTATTTCAAGGCCAGGGTGAGCCGCTTTAATACGATCGATTAAGCGATACAGTGCCAGTGTTTGCTGATGCACCGCAGGCTTGCCTGAGAAGTTACCCGCGTGGTTTATATCGCGGTTCATATCCCATTTAATGTACTTAATTGTTGGGTATTCAACTAAAATGTCATCAATCGCTTTGTATAGGTATTCAACAACCTCAGTCCGCGTTAAATCAAGCACTAGCTGGTTTCTAAAGCTAAGTTGCTCGTTATTTTCTGAGCCTAATACCCAATCAGGATGAGCGCGGTATAAGTCACTATCTGGGTTTACCATTTCAGGTTCAAACCAAATACCAAACTCCATGCCTAAGCTGTTTACATGGTCAATCACTGGCGATAGGCCGTCAGGGTAAATTTCGTAATCTACGGTCCAATCACCTAGGCCTGCATAATCACCTCGGCGACCTTTAAACCAACCATCGTCCAGTACAAAACGCTCAATACCTAATGGCGCTACTTTATCGGCTAA
The DNA here is from genome assembly GCF_028599265.1 of Pseudoalteromonas sp. Angola-4. Classification (NCBI taxonomy): domain Bacteria; kingdom Pseudomonadati; phylum Pseudomonadota; class Gammaproteobacteria; order Alteromonadales; family Pseudoalteromonadaceae; genus Pseudoalteromonas; species Pseudoalteromonas sp. Angola-4. Next base: position 60,401 of record NZ_JAQREK010000012.1, read on the forward strand.
CTGCTTTAGCGTGTCTACATCATGATCGAAGTAAATACCTTCCCACGTGTTGTAATGCACTGGGCGTGTTTTTTCGCGCTGTGCTTGGCTAAGTAAGTTAGCTTTAACAAAGCGATGAAAATTACGCGACAGCGCACTAAAGCCATCGCTCGAAAACGAGCCATAAATACTTGGGCTTTGATACGTTTGGCCTTTAGCAAGGGTTAGCTCGCCCGGTAATAATAACTCACCCATTTGCACATAGCGGCGCCCTTCTGGTAGTAGCTCAGCGCGTAGCTTGTTGTTACCGCTCCAACCTAAATGAAAGCCATAACACTCGCCTTGTTGCTCGCCTGCGCCTTCGCTATGAACTAATAAACCAGGGAATACGTCGTGCGATGTTTTACCTTTGCGGTTTTCGCGTACAAAGCTGCCTAATACTAAATCAACCGATTGGCGTTGAAACTCGTTAGACCAACGTCCTTCAAAGCTCACTAGTTTGTTCGTACTATCGGGTAGTTGGAACGTAGGTGCGGCGCAAAAATTAACGCTTAGCGGTGCATCACTTAAATTGGTTAATACGGTATGCGCACTTAGCACATCGGTGTTGCTATCAAGTGTGATGCTGTGCACTACTTCAATACCACGCAGCTCATCAACACTTACAAACTCTAAACTAGAAGGGGTTGGCTGACGAACATCTTGAAGAGCAGGCCCAACTGACCAAGCTATGGTGTCGTTTGACAGCTCTAGCCCTGGCGCGCCTGTAAAGCCTTCACCTAATAGTGGAGAAAGAGAAATAGGTGCTTCTTCAACCACGGCACATTTTACTTCCTGACGAGTCGCAAGCTGAGTTAGCATTGTTTCAGTTGTTTGCTCAGATAGGCGCTTACCAAAATAAAGTAACGCTGGTGTTTTGCTCTGGCAGTCGAAAATAACGGTGCTGTTTGCGCTGTCTAATCGAAAGAATGGTTTAATATCAGCCATGATTCTCCTGTCCTCTTTAATGAAGATGAGTTTAATACGCGAGTACATTATATGTGTGCTTACTCGCCGCTTACTGCATCAAATTGCAGTCAGTGATTTTATAATAATAGTATATATCATACAAATTACTTTTAGATAGTGTTTACGGTGTAATTTAGCCAATATTATTACTGGCTATACCAGTCATTAACTTAAACAGCGGTTAAAAAATTTAATACCACCTTGAGCAATATTATATTTAGTGGGCTTTTAGCCTGGGGTAGTCTGTAAAACCCCGCAGGTAGTCACACGTTTAGCCCCGCAAAATGATTAAGTATTATTGCGCATGGGTGTTATCTACAGTGTCGGTTAATTGAATAAATAAAAATCGGCCTAAGTTACCTTAGGCCGATTTAGTAATGTGTTAACTGGCTAATAAAAAGTGACTTAACTTTTTACTGCTGGTTATTTTGGTGCGTGCACTGGTGGCGTATCTTCAATAGCAGGTGTTTTACCTGCCCACTGTGCATTTAAACCAAACACTACTTTATTAACGATTAACGCAAAGGCTACACATACAATAAGTGTAATTGGCATTAAGTGAATATAGTGTAGTTCAGTATGTAGCGGCGAATTTTCAAACGTCAGCATGCCATACATAACCACGCCTAGAATTACCGCGGCTATACCTGCACGCGCATCTACATTTTTAAACAATAAGCCCACTACAAAAATTGAGAATATAGGCATACTTAATAAGCCGTTTAACTGTTGTAGTAAGTTAATAATGCTGTCGGCTTGCTGATAAATTGGCACAAGCACAAGCGTTAAGCTAGTAAGTAACAACGTAACGTAGCCGCTTAGCTTTACTACACTTGGCTCTTTATTAAAGTAAGCTTCGTGAATATCACACACGTAAAGTGCCGTAGCCGAGTTTAATAAGCTGTTATAAGTAGAAAGCACTGCCGCCGCCATTGCTGCGGCAAACACGCCCGTTAACCATGCAGGCATTACATCACCTACAATTCGGCCATAAGCTGCATCGCCAATGTCGCCATACAATTTGTACGAAATAATACCCGGTAGTACCACAATCGCCGGTACAATTAAAAAGCGAATACCCGCTGCTGCAAATATCCCTTTTTGCGCTTCTTTAACGTTTGGCGCAGCCATTGCACGCTGGGTAATGGTTTGGTTAGTACCCCAGTAATACATTTGAATAAAGATCATACCGGTTAAAAGCGTAGGCCAAGGGATTGGCGAGTCAGCATCACCAATTAATGTTAAGCGCTCTTGTGGAATACCGCTAAAGTCGTAATCAATCGCGTTAAGCGCTAAAAATACGACCAGTATTGCCATACCTAACACTAATAAACCATTGTAGGTATCGGATACGGCAACCGCACGTAAGCCACCAAAAAATGCATAAATAGCCCCTACTAAAGCAAATGCGGTCGCTATGTACATTAGCGGAATATCAACTTTAAACATGGTTTGCATAAATAGCGCACCAGAATAAATAACCGCAGGCATGTAAATTAGCGCATTACCTAAAAAGAATAAGCCACCAATAACAGCGCGAATGTGCTTGTTGTTGTAGCGTTTTTCTAACAGCTCCGTGGTGGTTGTACAGTTGTACTTGTAATAAACAGGAATAAATACTTTGGCTAAAATAATAAGCCCTAAAATAGCCGCCAATTCCCACCACACAAGCAGGGCCATTTGATTGCCATTCATGCCCACCAGCTGGTCGGTACTTAAATTTGTGAGCGTAATTGAGCCTGCTACAAACATCCAAGTAAGGCCACCGCCCGCTAAAAAATACTCTTTTGTTTGATTATCACCACTATTACGGTTTTGGCCTCGGCACTTCCAATATGTAAGTCCACCAATTAAAGCGGTTACAAAGAAAAAAACCACCAACTGCAAAATGTTGTCTGACATGTGTGTGTCTCCAGCGCGTTAAACGCAATGTCTGTCTATGTGAACGTATTAACCTATGAAGGCTAATTAATAAATTGCACCTTACAGTGCGTGTGCATCTCGACTTAGTTCTAACTTAATTTGCTTTAATGGCATAAGTTCAGGATGCTGGTTGTGACGCTTTACTAACGCATTTAACTGAAACAACGAAATAAGCATGCTGTTAAGTACGCTCAGGTAACCTTGTTTGTGTAAATTGGCAATGGTATCGCTGTCTAAAGTTTGCAGTTTATCTTCATCAACAGTGCTCAAACCTTGAATAGTTTGCGCCTCGCCTTGTTCAAACTGCAAAACAATATCTATGTTTTTAATAAGCCCTAAGCGGGCAATTTCTTGGGTAAATTGGTACGTTTGGTAATCATTTTTTAAATCGCTTTCTAGTAGCTTTTGCTGCGCACTTAAATACAGGCTTGGGTTGCCTTTGGCATCAAATAACGGCTCGCCTTGCTGGGTATTAACGGCTGAGCTTTGCTCATCAATAGCAATAAAGTACTCACTGCTATTTGCCTCACGAGTGAGTAGATAAAGCGGCTGGGTTTGCATGCACACAGGCGTGTACAGCGCTTGCCATTGATTGTTACTCACAAATAAACTTTGCTGAGCACTAAAGCTGGTTAAGCCCGAAATAGTGTAGCTGCCGTTGTGTGCGTTACGCGCTAAAAAAATAGGTAAATCGCAGGCCGCTTTTGCTACTTCGTTTGCACGTAGATTAACTAAATGCTGTGTTTTTGCGTATTCAACACCCGCATTAGGGTTAATTTTTATTGCTTGGTGTTGAGTATTTGATAGTTCACTAATTGCCATAGTTACACATCCTTAAACTGGGTTAGCCGCAAGCCACTGCTCAATATAAGCACGGTGAGGCGGCAACGTTTGCAACATCTGCTGTGTAAGCTGGCTGTTACGTTCAATTATTTGATTTGCTTGCGCATCGTTTGAGTACAAATACGCTTGCTTAGTAAAGTCGGGCTTAAAGCCCATACCGTATAAAACATACTGGTAACTGGCGGCAGGAAATAGCTCTAATGCGCCATGAAAATCTTGAATAAGAGGGCCACGCGTCCCCCAAAGCAGTAAGTCTTCTTGTAAACTTTGCGGAATGCTTTGTGGTTGTACGTGCGCTTGCCAATAAGGCTCTGGGCGCTTAGTTAACATGTAATGTAGTTTTAAAAAGTCGATAATACGCTGCCAACGATAATCCATTTGCTCATTAAAGCGCTTTGCAACAATGGGCATTACTTGGGTATCGGCTGGCATGTGCTCTGCAACAAAGCGAGACGAAATTTCAACCAACATAATGGCGGTTGCTTCGAGGGGCTCTACAAAACCTGCCGACATTCCCACTGCAACACAGTTTTTGTGCCAAAACTTTTCGCGATAGCCTGACTCAAAACTTATTTTTCGGGCAGTTAAGCCTTTAGCGGCATCACCTAAATAGTTGCGTAAGTTTTGCTCGGCTTCTTCATCTGATAAAAACTTGCTTGAATATACATGCCCTACACCACGGCGATGCGTTAGGCCTATATCCCAAATCCACCCAGCATTTTGTGCGGTGGCAATGGTATGACTGGCCAGTGACTCATCACCTTCTTCGTAGGGGACTTGCATAGCTAGGGCGCTGTCGTTAAATAATACGTGATCCATTTTTTTAAATGGCACGTTAAGGGCTTGGCCTAATAACAGCGATGAAAAACCCGTGCAGTCTATGTATAAATCAGCGTTTATGGTGCGGGTTTGATCGGTTAAGGTAAGCGTGTCTATAGCCCCGCTTTCATCAAGCTTTACCTGATCAACGGTGCCAATAATGTGCTCAATGCCTAGTTTGCTCTTACAATGCTGTTTTAATAGCTCGGCAAAGGCACCGGCATCTAAATGGTATGCATAATTACAATTTGCTTGATACTCGCCTTGCGCAATGCCTCTTGGTGCTAGGTTTGCTTCGCAAATATCGTGCTGAAAATTAGTTTGCTGAGCAAAGTTTTCAACATTATCTAAATAGGGGGCTAAATCTATACGGCCGTAACCTAGCGGTACCGTAAAGGGATGGTAGTAAAAATCGTTGTTGCCATGCGTCCAGTTTACAAATTTACCGCCTTGTTTAAAGGTGGCATTACAGGCTTTAAATACATCCACTTCTCGCAAACCAATTTGCTGAAGCGTGTTTTTCATAGTGGGCCAGGTACCTTCACCTACACCAATTGTTGGAATATCTGATGATTCTACCAACATCACTTTTAAGCCATCACCCTTATTACCTTGGTGATACGAAGCGATAATTGCAGCGCTCAGCCATCCTGCTGTGCCGCCACCAATTACGGCGATTGTTTTTATTGCTTTATTCATAACGGACTACTCTTTGAGTACTTTATTGATAACCGGTTAGACAACAAATGCCCTTTCGGGCATTTGTTTAAATTAGTCTCATTTTGTGCAAATTAGCTACTAACTTTATTAGTAACAGTACTTATAATGCACTGCAATGAAAACTAAGAGGCAATCGCTGCCTCTGCTATCAATTAAAACGTACCGCGAATACCAAACGCGTAACGTGAGCCATTATCTTCTACAGAGTAGATTTGATTAGCAAAACGACCCGTTTGCACTAGCTCTTCTTCAGTAATGTTGATGCCTTCGGCAAAAATAGTGAAGTTTTCGTTGATATCGTAGCTTGCACTAATATCCCATTGACCGTACGTTTCTACGTTCACTGGTTCGCCGTTAAAGCCGTTATCAACTAAGCGTAAAAAGCCCTCACGGTTGTTAAATGCAACACGTGCCTGCCAGTTATCTTGCTCGTAAAACAGCACTAAGTTTTGTGAATCACCTAACCCTTCAAGCGCAAATGTTTGGCTTGTATCGCCATCAACACTAATATCGCTATCTACTACCGTGGCATTAGCAATAAAACCAAAGCCGTTTTCAAACATATGAGTTACACCGATTTCGTAACCCGTTACCGTTGCAGACTCGCCATTTTGCGGGCGACTTACAGTGTAAACTTCTGAGCTACCGTTAAGTTCGGCATCGGTTTGGTCAGTACAGGTTGTACACGCAAAATCAGGGCCTGTACGGTCAGTCATGTCGTATGTTTCGTCGCCGGTTAGGGTAACAATAAAGTCATCCACTTCTTTGCTAAATACGGCAAAGCTAAATAAGTTAGCGTCGTTGTAGTACCACTCGTAAGAAATATCCCAGTTTTCAGATTGGAACGGCTTAAGTGCTGGGTTACCACCACTTGCTGTTAAGTTTTGACGACGAGGCTCGTTAAACGTAGTCGCAGGCGATAACTGTGACATAGTAGGACGAGTAATACTGTCGTACGCTGCAAAGCGTAAAATCATGTTGTCTTGCAGTTCAAGCTTTACGTTAAAAGAAGGAAGTAAGTTTGAGTAACTCGTCCCTTCTTGAATGTCTGTTGCCGGGCCAAATACGTTTTGGAATAAAGTGGCATCAGAGGTAGGAATAACATCGCTAATAAAGCTTTGTACAGCCGCTACTTCAATATCAGTTTCTGAGTAACGTGCACCCATGTTAACCGTAACTGGCATATCAGCTAGGTCAAAACCAATGGTAAAGTCCATGTAAAGGCTAGTGATATCTTCGTTAATTGTGTAACGGTTATTCTGTAGTGTTGGCTCTACAGGGAAACCTTGGTCAGCAAGGTAATCAAGCATTTTGTCGCCGTCGTAGCTATAAAATGTATCAATTAAACCTGGGAAGTAGTTACTTGCTGAGTAAGCTTCAAAATCAATTTCATCAAGTGGTGCTTCAGTGCCGTAACCACAAAATTGACATTGGCTACCAAAAATTTGGAAGCTTGATTTTTCACGTTCTTGACGATAAGCACCAAAGTTAATGCGATCAACTGGGCCTTTATCTGGTACGTATTCAAAGTCGGCTTTGATTTCGGTAATTTCATCTTCATCAGTAAACTGGTTACCAATTTCGTTGTAGTGAAGACGAGCAAGGCTTGCATCTGGCAGCGAGCCATTTTCAAAACCATCATGCTGTACGGTAGGAACGCTACCGGTGCCGTCAAAGCTGTAGCTGTTAATAATACCCACTACGTTAAAGCGGTCATTACCAGCACGGTCGTTTTCAGCTGTTGAGCGAGATACGTCAAATTTTGCTTTTAATGACTCGTTTACTTGCCAGTCAACGTTAATACCAAATGCTTTGTTAGTCACATCACGCGAGTTACGTGTGTGTGATACAAAGTCGGTTGCAGGGTTGCCACTGGCGTTACCTAAACCTACTTCTTGCGTAAAGGTAAGCAAGGTGCCCGTTTCTGGATCGATTGTTGCGCTACCTACGCGGTCTGGTTCAAACCAAGAAGCTAAATCACGTACTGATGAGTCCACTTCAAATTTAGAAATTAAACCATCTACGGTAATAGTAATATCGTCAGACGGTGCATATTGTAATACTAAGCTTGCATTAGTACGTTCACGGTCTTGCTCATCTACAACTTGGTCCCAGTTACGAGGGATGTATGCATTGTCGTACAATACGCCGTCTTGTGGATTTGAAATAGTTTGTCCACCGCGCCAACCAGCCGTTAAAATTTGGTTATTTTGCAGCTTACGTTGTTGGTTAGTGATGGCAAAAAGCACACCGAGCTTGTCGTCGTTAAACGTATTACTGACTAAAAATGAAGCCGATGGCGATACTTCTTCAGAAAGGCTTTCGTACATGCCTTTTACTGAACCAATCACATGTAAGCCACCAAAATCGAATGGACGAGCTGTGGTTACGTTAACCGTACCACCAATGCCGCCTTCTTGAAGCGTTGCACTGTTACTTTTATAAATATCAGCACCGGTGATTTGGTCTGCCGCTAATACATCAAAATTAAATTCACGCCCTGCACTGTCAGTCGCAATTTGACGACCATTTACAAGTACCGTGTTAAATTGTGGACCAAAACCACGAATTGTTACTGCTTGCCCTTCACCGCCACTACGGTCAATGGCTACACCTGTAATACGTTGCAGAGACTCTGCTACGTTTAAATCAGGAAATTTACCAAGATCTTCTGCTTTAATCCCATCGGTTACAACATTAGATGCTTTTTTATCTAACATTGATGAACGTAAGCTGCTGCGAATACCCGTTACTGCGATAACCTCAACATCTTTATCTACTACTGTCGGTGTGTCGCCTTCAGCGCCTTGAGCTGCAACGTGGCCGCTTGCCAATATGCCTGTAATAGCAATACTGAGTGCGGTTTTCTTGTTGAACGATAACTTATTGTTAATTATCATTTTTTAAAAACTCCTGATTGTGTGTAGTCATTTTGTCGTTGTGTGGTGTGTATAGCTTCAAATACTATTTATAATATAAATACTTTAAATTGAGCAAAAGTGCAACCTTTTCCTTAATTATGGCTATCTTTTTGTTACGTGTATTTTTCTTTTTGTTTTCTTTAATTTAACAGTGGAATTAGTACGTTATTGCGAAAACGCAAAAATTATTTGCTGATTATATTCTTCATCCGGCAATAAATTAGCTTTTGGATAATCGCTTCTATTTGCTGCATTGGGCCAGTTTTGAGCTTCTAAACACACTGCTTGGCGTGCTTTAAAAGGAGAACCTACAAAATTTGCCGTATAAAGCTGCATACCAGGTTGGGTACTTTTAAGGGTTAAATTAACGCCCGTGTGTGGCGAGGTTAATGTAGCCATTGTTTTTAAACGATTGTCATCACTAAAAATATAGCAATGATCAAAGCCACTACCGGCATCAAGTTGCGCATGCTGTGCGCAAAGTGCATCGCCAATGGGCTTAGGGTGAGTAAAATCAAAGCAGCTGCCCGAGCCATCTTCATGATGGGCAAGCGGTATACTGTTACTATCGATAGGTAAATACGTTGCGGTATTTATTTGCAGCAGGTGATTATTAATGCTCTCACTGCCTTCAAGATTAAAATAGCAGTGGTTGGTAAAGTTAACGAGGGTTTCTTTATCAGTAATGGCTTTGTAACTGAGGATTAGCTCGCCATTGCGTGCAGTAATTGTTTGCCAAACTTGTAATTGGCCAGGAAAGCCCTCTTCTCCATCTGCCGAGCAGTAATAAAGCTCCACTTCATTATTGCTTTGTTTAGTGACTTGCCACTGTACTTTATTAAAGCCTTTTTCGCCGCCGTGTAAGCTATTTGGGCCATTATTTGCTTTAAGTTGGTACTCTGTGCCTGATAATACAAAACGTCCGTTTTCAATACGATTTGCGTAGCGCCCGACTGTTGCCCCTAAATAAAATGGGTTTTCTAAATAATAAGCAGGTTCGTTAACGCACAGTGTCATCTCTTGGTTATTAAATTTTATGCTTTTGATAATAGCGCCAAATGGTAATATTTCTGCAATTAAGCTTTTACCATCGCTAAGCGTTATTACCTCTAACGGTTTATTGCCAGTTGTAGATGCCACATTCATTCTCCATAAACTACCAGCTCAACAGTACCTGTCATAGCGGTGCAACAATATATAATATAAATAGTATATAAGTGAGAAGCGTAACTCAATCAAAATGCGTTAAAATAACGCTATAAAAATTCACAGCTGTCGCTTGTGGTTTACATCACCGCTCCTCGTTGCGTGGAGTAAATGCACCTAGTTAAACTAGGTGTTCGCTGAGTGCTGCGACTTCTGCTTCGCTTAAATCTTGTTTAGCTTTGTTTTTAAAGTTATAACGCACTAATACAGTTTTACCCACAACACAGCATTTACCTTGCTGCCACGCCTCTTGCTTAATGGTAAAAGAGCTATTTCCTACATGCTCAACAGCTGTTTTAATCGTCACTTCGTGAGCATAAAATAATTCCCCTACAAACGATGCTTCTATTTTAGCGATGATCAGTTTCCAGTCGTGTGGGTTTAGATCGGGGGTAAAAAATTTAAAAATAGGGACGCGTGCGGCTTCAAACCACACAGGTAGTACGGTATTGTTGATGTGTCCTAGTGCATCTGTTTCGCTAAAGCGCGGCATCACTTTTTCAATAAACATAAAAATCCAAATAAAAACTAAATAAAAAGGTAAGTCATGACGGACTTTATCCACGTTATTGATAACGCGTTAAGCGATGATTTTTGCGATAACTTTATTACCACATTCTCTAACAGCCCGCATGTAAAACAAGGTGTAACCTCTGGTGGTGTGGACTTAAAAAAGAAAGACAGCCACGACCTGCAATTAAACAGTTACCCAGAATACGCCCAACAATTAAAGCATATTCAGCAAACCACTGCACAGCATGTTTTTAACTATGTAGAAGCACACTTTTTTATGCTAATTGGCGCATTTGGCTTAAAAGTTTATCACCCAAAAACGGGGGATGTGGTGGATTTAACTCAGGATAACTTTGACGAAGTGGGCAAACCACAGCTCTCTGTGTTGGTGCAGCAAATATTTAGACTTGGGAACATTCAGGCGCAAAAGTACGAGGTAAATAAAGGCGGCTACCCTTACTGGCATAGTGAAGTGTATCCACAGCTACAACACAATGAAGCCCTGCACCGTGTATTATTATTTATGTTTTATTTAAACGATGTAGAGGAAGGTGGCGAAACAGAGTTTTATTATCAAAAACGTAAAATTGCGCCTAAAAAAGGCACTATGGTCATTGCCCCTGGCTACTTTACGCATACCCATCGAGGTAATAAACCGGTATCGAACGATAAATATATTTTAACTTCATGGGTGCTATTTAATCGCGCAGAGCACATATACGGCACACCTAAAAGCTAAAACAGTCAGCGGGCAAAAACTAACTAACCGCTGACTACTTTAAGCATTTGAGCTTTAAAAAGAGTTATTCACAAGCGCAGATTTGTATTCATACCAATCCGCGATAATACTTAATTATGCGGATTGGTATAATCTGTCAGTTTCAGAGAAGTTGATCAAACAAATCAAATAACTTATCTAGCTCTTCGGTGGTGTTGTAATGCATACAACCGATGCGCACTACACCGCCTTTATCAAGTACGCCTAACTGCTCACATAAGCCTTGTGCATAAAAATGTCCATCCCACACACAAATATGCTGTTTGCCTAAAAACTCAGACACCTCACGCGGCTCTAGCCCTTCAAAGGTTAAAGCAAATGTAGGCGTACGCTCGTTTAAGCGCTCAAGGTCATCAATACCAAATAGCTTAATGCGCGGGTAATTAACTAAACGCGTTAAAAAGTACTCACTAAGCGCCATTTCGTGCTGCTTTGTTTTAGCAAAAGCCACGCTTAACTTTTCGCGGCGCGTGTGGCCTTCATCAAGCCCGCTAATTGCAGCAATGTAATCAACAGCGGCAATAAAACCTGCTAAGGCTTCGAAGCTTTGCGTGCCTGTTTCCCATCGACCTGGTGCTACATCTTTAGCTGGTTCTACTTTGTAAGGCGTAAAACCTTCAAGATGCTGTGTTTTACCGTACACCATGCCTAAGTGAGGGCCAAAAAACTTATAGGCAGAACAAGCCAAAAAGTCGCAATCAAGGGCCTGAACATCAACAAGCTCGTGCGGTGCATAATGCACAGCATCAACGTACACTAATGCGCCTACAGCATGGGCAAGCTCTATAATACGTTTAATATCGTTAATAGAACCCGTAGTATTTGAAGCGTAAGTTACCGCAACCAGTTTAGTATTGCTGTTTAATAAGCTTTCAAACTGCGCCATATCTAAGCTGCAATCAGCCTCGTTAATTAAAGCTGTTTGAACTTTAGCGCCTTTATCTTGCGCTGCTTGCTGCCACGACGATACATTTGAGAAGTGATCAGCGTTAGTCACAATAATCTCATCGCCGGCTTGCCAATCACGTGAAATAGCACGGCTAAAGCTAAAGGTAAGGCTGGTCATGTTAGGGCCAAACACTATATTTTGTGCACTTGGCGCATTAAGTAAATCGGCTGCTGCTTGGCGCGCATTTGCCATTAACTCAACGGTTTTATCACTTGAAAAAAACGCACCGCCTAAGTTTGAGTTGTAGTGCCCTAAATAAGCAGTCATTGCACTTAGTACAGACTGCGGCACTTGAGAGCCACCTGGGCCATCTAAAAATATTGGCGATTTACCATCAACGGTTTGTATTAATGCAGGAAACTGCTCACGTAATTGCGCTATGTTCATGAGCATTCCTTAAGAGGTAAGTACAAAACAATCCAGGTAACCTGGCTTGTTTGTATCTACTTTGTTCATTGGCGTTGCATTGTGCCAAACTTGACGGTCGTTTATTAGTGCAAACATTCCGTCTTTAATTTCCATTTTAAAACACGGTTCTGCTTGCTTGTTTTCGTATACAAGCAGCTCGCCGCCTTCTAAGTTTTCGTGAGAAACACCACATACACAAACATGGTCAAACCCATCTTGATGCACACCTTCTGGTGCTGCGGGCGTATCGCTATCAATCGCAAGCATTCTAAATTGGTGAATTTCAATATCACGGTCTTCATCAATACCGGTAAGCTCACAAAACTCGCTTACAATGCTTTTCATACCTTCGGACTCAAGTAAGCTTTGCTCTAAGTTTTCATAAGTACGCTCAACATTACCCTGGAAGGTATTAATAGAATCGTCTTGAACAAACGCTTTGGCAGCTTGTAGTTTTAGCTCACCATTTTGAAATTTAATTACCGAGTAACGACGCTTACGAAATTCACCATCTGCATACGGATTAGCAGGTAGGTTATCAAAAGAAGGCTTAACCAAGTCAATATTTGCTTGGTTAATAAAACGAAGTTGCAGTAAATTCTGGTTGTTTAATGCAGTCATAAAATCTCGCTTAAAATAATGAGAATATTGAAAGGGATTTTAATGCATGTAGAAAGGAATATTTGCTTTATTATTTATATAAAAAGTGGGTAATGGTTATATTTAATTCAATTAAAACTTATTACAGCATGAAATATTCAATTTTATTTTAACCAATAAAAAACCCGCCTAAGCGGGTTTTTTAAAACAGCTTTAAATTATACAGCTTGCTGAATAATTACGTTGTCTGCTTTTTTAGTGTACTGAGGCATACGGTGGAAGTTCAAGTAACGGTATGTATCTGCAGCCGTTGCATTGATTTTCTCTGCGTATTCTTGGTACTCAGCTGGTGTAGGTAATTTACCTAAAATTGCCGCTACTGCAGCAAGCTCAGCTGATGCTAAGAATACATTTGCACCTGTACCTAAACGGTTAGGGAAGTTACGTGTTGAGGTAGAAACAACCGTTGCTTTATCAGCAACACGTGCTTGGTTACCCATACACAGTGAACACCCTGGCGTTTCGATACGCGCACCAACACGACCAAAGATACCGTAGTAACCTTCGTCAGTTAGTTGGTCTTTATCCATCTTCGTTGGTGGAGCTACCCAAAGTTGAGTTGGGATACGACCAGTAAAGCCATCTAGTAATTTACCCGCAGCACGGAAGTGACCAATGTTAGTCATACAAGAACCGATGAATACTTCGTCGATTTTCTCGCCAGTAACATCAGAAAGTAAACGCGCATCATCTGGGTCATTTGGAGCACAAAGGATTGGCTCTTTAATTTCTGCTAGGTCGATTTCTACAACGTGCTTGTACTCTGCATCAGCATCAGCTTCCATAAGTTCTGGGTTAGCTAACCATTCTTGCATTGCATTAATACGACGTTCGATTGTACGTACATCGCCGTAACCTTCAGAGATCATCCACTTAAGCATAACAATGTTAGACTCAAGGTATTCGCTGATAGACTCTTTAGAAAGCTTAACAGTACAACCTGCTGCTGAACGCTCTGCTGATGCATCTGATAATTCAAACGCTTGCTCAACAGTTAAGTGCTCAACACCTTCAATTTCTAGTACGCGACCAGAGAATTCGTTGATTTTACCTTTTTTCTCTACTGTTAATAAGCCTTGCTTAATACCGTAGTAAGGGATTGCGTGTACTAGGTCACGTAAAGTGATACCTGGTTGCATTTCACCTTTAAAGCGAACCAAAATAGACTCAGGCATATCAAGTGGCATAACACCTGTTGCTGCTGCGAACGCTACTGCACCTGAACCCGCTGGGAACGAAATACCTAATGGGAAACGTGTATGTGAATCACCACCAGTACCTACAGTATCTGGTAATAACATACGGTTTAACCAAGAGTGAATTACACCATCACCTGGGCGAAGTGAAACACCGCCACGGTTCATGATGAAATCAGGAAGCGTATGATGAGTGTTTACGTCAATTGGTTTAGGGTAAGCAGAGGTATGACAGAATGACTGCATTGTTAAATCTGCAGAGAAACCTAAACATGCTAAGTCTTTAAGCTCATCACGTGTCATAGGACCTGTAGTATCTTGCGAACCTACAGTCGTCATTTTTGGCTCACAGTATTGGCCTGGGCGAATACCTGCTACGTTACATGCTTTACCAACCATTTTTTGCGCTAGTGTAAAGCCTTTATCAGATACTTCTGTTACTGCTGGTACTTTAAATACGTCAGTAGCACCTAAACCTAAAGAGGTACGTGCTTTGTCTGTTAAACCACGACCAATGATTAGAGGAATACGGCCGCCGGCACGTACTTCATCTAAAATTACGTCTGATTTAAGTTCAAAAGTAGAGATAACGTCATCAGTACCGTGGCGCTTAACTACACCTTCGTATGGGTAAATATCAATTTGATCACCCATGTTGAACTCATCAACATTTAACTCGATTGGTAACGCACCTGAATCTTCCATTGTGTTGAAGAAGATAGGCGCAATTTTGTTACCTAAACATACACCACCAACGCGCTTATTAGGTACGTATGGGATATCATCACCCATAAACCAAAGCACAGAGTTAGTTGCAGATTTACGAGACGAACCAGTACCTACAACGTCACCTACGTATGCAAGTGGTAAACCTTGTGTTTTTAATTCTTCAAGTTTAGTGATTGGACCTACTTCACCCGCTTTGTCAGGAGTGATACCGTCGCGCTCATTTTTTAGCATTGCTAAAGCATGAAGTGGGATATCTGGACGTGACCATGCATCTGGTGCAGGTGATAAATCATCAGTGTTAGTCTCGCCGGTTACTTTAAATACAGTAACAGAGATTTTTTCAGCAACAGCTGGCTTGTTAGTAAACCATTCAGCGTCTGCCCAAGATTGAATAATCTTTTTAGCGTGCTCGTTGCCTGCTTTTGCTTTTTCTTCTACGTCATAAAATGCATCAAACATTAATAATGTGTTTGATAGACCTTTTACAGCGATAGGCGCAAGTGTTTCGTCATCAAGTAGCTCAATCATTGGGGCGATGTTGTAACCACCTAACATTGTACCTAATAATTCTGCTGCTTTTTCTTTAGATACTAATGGAGATTGTGCTTCGCCTTTAGCAACTGCCGCTAAAAAGCCTGCTTTGATGTATGCTGCATCATCAACGCCTGGAGGTACGCGGTTGATTAGTAAATCTAAGATGAACTCTTCTTCACCCGCTGGTGGGTTTTTAATTAGTTCAATAAGATCAGCCGTTTGCTGAGCATCTAATGGCGCTGGTACGATACCTAACGCGGCACGTTCTTCTACGTGTTTACGATATTCTTGTAGCACAATATTGCCCTCTTGGTGACGTGAAAGTATTCGGTAGCGCCTCATGCGCAAAAAAAGTAACCCAATACTTATAGTATTCTAACGCGGGATTATAAAGCTTTTATGTATAGATGAAAATCCATCCAGCTAAGCAACTGATTATACCGACTATAAATATTATGAATAGTGGTAAGCGTAAATTCTATTTTCGTGAATGTTTGTTAAGTAATAATCATTCTTGTTTAATCAAATTAATACTGCATATCCTGTTTTAAAGGCATAAAAAAAACCCAGCACTAAGCTGGGTTTTTAAAATAAAGTAAGTAACTATTAACGCTTAACTTTTACACGTTCAATAGATTTTACATGTGCTTCTACACGACGGTTTTCAGCGTGAGCTTCTTTCGTGTTAGCTGTGTTTTTAAGACGTTCTTCACCTAGACCAACAGTTGTAATGCGATCTTCAGCAATGCCATCTTTAATTAGCTCTTGTGCTACATCATCAGCACGCTTTTTAGAAAGCATCTTGTTGTAGTTTGCGTTACCTACCGCTGACGCGTGGCCTTCAAGTAGTACAGTTGTATCTTCGTGCTCTTTTAAGAACTCAGATACTGATGCAATGTCGTCAAAGTAACGTTGACCAACTTGTGCAGAATCATGTGGGAAAGTAACTAATAAGCTTGTTGTTACTTCACGGTCTTCGTATAAAGTACAGCCATCGCCATCAACAGCGTCTGTCATTGGCGTGTTAGGACATTTATCATCTTTATCTAGGATGTTGTCGTTGTCGCTGTCTTTAGGTTCTACAGGTACTTCTACTACTGCTGTAGGCGCTGGTTCTACAGGCTGTGCAGGCATAGAGTTTTGGCCAAATAAGTAGTTAATACCAATTTTAGCACCTACATCTGTGTAACCTTTATCAAGACCTTGGTATACCGCAGTTTCAGCGTTTACGAAAAAGCCATCAGTAATAAAGTGTTGGTAACCAACACCTGCGTTTAAGAATGTGTTGTCATCTACTACGTCCATTTCTTTAATACCGAATAGACCGTAGAAAGGACCGCCGTCAAGGTGGTAAAGCGCATCAATACCGTAACGCTCGCCGTCGATATTATTACGATTGCCCGCAGCTTTATCGAACGCGTTAAAGTCCATATCTGCATACTCAAGGCGTGCGCTCCAGTAATCGCTGAAACGGTAACCTGCTTCTACACCCCAACCAGTTGACTCGTTTACGTCAAGGCCAGCTTGAGCGCGCATGTTTTCCCATGACGCATCATAGTAGTCACCAAATGCACCAATGTAGAAACCTTCTTCTTTATCGGCAGCGAATGTAGACGCGCTAGTTGCAGCTAACGCAATTGCAATTGTAAGTGATTTTAATTTCATTGTTTTCTTCCCATTTTAACAACTTAGAAAATTGTAGCTAATCAATACTAGCTCAACCAGTTTTGTACACACTACCCGAGCTTTTGTTAATCGATACTTAACGAAAAATAAAGTTTATAAATTTTTTCAACGATCTACAGGCATTCCAACCACCAATTGTAGGTTAAGTAAAAATTTTTACCTAATCTGCAATTAATAAATTATGGTAATTTATAAATAGTTACTTTTTATGAATGCGCACAATAACACCGAGCGAGTAACTGCTCAATCATTGTACACTGCATTATTTAAAAATGACTATTTATAATCAAAAACTTACAATTAATTACAATACTTAAGTACCGCAAAAAGTTTGATAACCCTTGTCATCTTTACCTGTCTCTTGAAAGCGGGCTAAGTTAGCTGTTTTATCATATGGGTTACTCATCACCGCTAAGAAGTCGCTTAGCAGCTCGCTCTCGCCGTGTTGATTATATTGCGCAAGGATTTCTTCGACGATGTGATTACGCGGTATAACCCTTGGATTAGCCGCTCTCATTAGGTTATAGCTGTTTTCATCACATCTTTTTTGCCATAACGGAGCCCATTGCGTTAATTCATCTGGCACTTTGCCACCCTTTAGTGACTCGGTTAGGGCATCAAAGGTATTGGTGTAATCGAGCTTATGCTCTTGAAATAACAATAATAACTTACTCACAAGCTCTACATCGTCTTCGTTATAACCTGCTAAGCCTAATTTTTGTGCCCACATTTGATTATATTGCTCGTTGAATAACGTAGAAAACTGATTAATTAACGGCGTCATTAAACTTACAGCTTGTTCGTCATCTTCATCTATAAGCGGTATTAGGCTCTCGGCTAAACGCGCGCAGTTCCAACTTACAATATTTGGCTGATTACCATAGGTATAGCGACCTTGCTTATCAATTGAGCTAAACACGGTATCAAAATCAAAGGTATTCATCATTGCACACGGGCCGTAGTCGATAGTTTCGCCGCTTATCAAGGTATTATCAGTATTCATAACGCCATGAATAAAGCCTACTCGCATCCAGCTAATAACCAGCGCTAGCTGACTATTTATAACGGCTGCTAAAAAGTCTAAATAGCGCTGAGCCCCAGCTGATTGAATACTTGGGTAATGGCGCTCAATGGCTACATCAGCTAATTTTTTTAATCCCTCTACATCACCTTGAGTTGCTAAATACTGAAACGAGCCAACGCGAATATGGCTACTTGCTAAGCGGGTAACAATTGCGCCTGGTTGCGGCGGATTACGATAAACAGCTTCACCTGTGCCGACAACAGCCAAACACCGCGTGGTTTTAATCCCTAAGCCGTGCATAGCCTCGCTCATAATATACTCGCGAATAGCGGGGCCTAGTGCACATCGTCCATCGCCTCCTCTTGAAAAAGGCGTGGCGCCTGAGCCTTTTAACTGAATATCCCACAGCTGATTTTTATCATCGCTGATAGCACCCAGTAAGTGCGCTCGCCCATCACCCAAGCGCGGCGAAAAGTGCCCAAACTGATGCCCAGAATAGCCAAGCGCTACAGCACTTACCGGTTGTGGCTCGTTACCAGCAAAAGTACTGGCGCGCAGCGCTGGCTCAACATCTATATTAAACTGCTGTGCTAACGCTTCGTTCCACAAAAGTAATTGCGGGGCTGCAACGCTTGAAGGACTGTCCTCTATTGCGAAGTTATCTGCTATGCCTGTGTATCTTGGCACTAGTTTCATGGTTAATCCTCTGTTTGTTGGCTTATGCCTACGCGATTGTCGCCCACGCTGTAAGCCACAATTAAGCTAAGTTCTTGCAGGCTCAAACCACTTTGCTTTTGCATTTCGTTAAAAAACGCCTGTGCGCCAGTGAGCGATTTTTTAGTTTGCAGGCCGCCATCTATAATTTTGTGCGCTCTTAGGTAACTTTCTACATCTCGCGAAAGTAAAAAAGTATCTTTACCAAGCGCTCTTAAGGCATACGGGCCAGTATTTCCACCCAAACGGGCGCCGTGTTTTTTTAAATATGCCCATAAGCCAATAATGTCATCGCTTGGCCAGTTAGCTACAAACTTGCTAAAACTGCCATGTTGCTGAGCTATTTCGTGGATCATGTAGGCATTTTCAGGAATTGTTTTTACCTTTTTATAATTACGAATAATACGCTCATCAGTTGCTTTTTGCTCGAGCATATCGGGCGGCATCATAAGTAATTTATCAACACTAAACTGCCAAAAAACCTCTCTAAAACCTGGCCATTTACTGTTTATTACCGACCAGTAAAACCCGCTTTGAAATACTTTACGGGTAAACTCTTCAAGCCAGTCGTCGTCACTTAATGCGCTTAATGCTTTTTTAGATAAGGGTTTTGCGAGTAATAACTTAAGCATTTTTTCAGAACCTTTTCGCTCTACTGCTCGCTGATAAATATCGCTAAATTTTTCCATACTTATTAAATACCTCATCACTGCTCATAGGGTTAGTTTACGAGAAAAGCAGCTAATACGTAACCACCCACATTTTCGATGAACTAATCTGTATCCTGCAACTTGACACCTAGACGGCTAAAATGTTTTAATCGCCGCAATTACCCTATTTAAATTGTATTTTGTTAAACCTTTTGCGGTTAAACAAAATACAAAGGGCTAGAAGAGGTGCGTTATTCAGGTAGCGTATGTTAGGAGCGCAAACTCCAGTGAGCATATGTGAGGGGAATACCGCCGAGAGGTAAACGCTTTTGCGAAGCAATTACTTCGGGCGACTAGGTTGAATCCTAGCGACTGTCACCAATAGCTGTTTTAGAGCAGCTTATTAGTTTGGTGGAGAGCTTCTGGTCTTAAATAATAAGGCCGTGCGCCCTATTATTTTAAGCCCATTCGCTCTTCGAATACTGTTCGAACGACGTTAATGCGGCTCACATCATACAGCCTCCTTAATATCTCGAACACCTTATAGGTTCGTAAGAGATGATTCACAACTTCAATTTAGACGACTACGCACTGTGGACAGCGCTTGTTACGCCGTTTGATCAACAAGGTAATGTTGACTACGACACGCTCACAACACTTGTTAGCGAACAAGAAGCGGCACACAACGGTGTTTTACTGCTCGGTAGCACAGGTGAAGGCTTAGCCCTTACACTTAAAGAGCAGCAAGGCATTGTTGAGCACGTGTGCCAATTAAAACCCAGTGTACCGCTTATGGTTGCTGTTGGTGGTAGTAACTTGGCCCAACAAAAAGAATGGGTTAGCTACTGTAACCAATTACCTATTCACAGCTACTTATTAGGCTCGCCTCTTTATGCAAAACCAGGGGCTGTAGGTCAAACACATTGGTACGAAAGCTTATTAAACGAAAGCGCGCATCCGTGTATGTTGTACAACGTACCTGGGCGCAGCGGTGTAAGCATTCCTATCGAAACCATTGAAAACTTAAAAGCGCATCCAAAACTGTGGGCTTTAAAAGAAGCCAGTGGCAACATCACCCAATTTGAAGCATACCGACAAGCCGCGCCTAATTTAGCGCTATACAGTGGCGACGATGCACTTATGCCCTACTTTGCCCAAGCAGGTGCAAAAGGCTTAGTTTCGGTTGCGGCCAATGCATGGCCTTTGCAAACACACGAATTTGTAAAGCGCAGCCTAAGCGGTCAACACCCCAATTTATTTGCTCAGTGGACTCGCGCTATTAATAGCCTATTTGCTGTAGCAAACCCTATTCCCGTTAAAGTGCTAATGCACCAGCAAGGGCGTTTAAATAGCCCACTGTTGCGTCCACCTTTAACGCATCTTGAGTTAACGCAAACCGATTGCATTACCACTGCAAACGACACCATTTTATCTTGGCATTAAACACAGGTTTTTATAATGAGCTGGTTAGAACTACTAAATAATTTAGAATCGGGCGCAGTACGCGCAGCATCACAAAACGAAAGCGGCCAATGGGAAGCTAACGTAGAAGTAAAACAAGGCATTTTAGAAGCCTTTAAAAATGGCACTAACACCGAGTTTGCAGGCGGGTTTGTTGATAAGCACAACCTTGCACCGCAAGAATTTAGCACTGACGATGGCGTGCGTATGGTACCAGGTGGCACCAGTGTTCGCCGCGGTGCCTACGTAGCTAAAGGCACTATTATTATGCCACCAGCGTACGTAAATATTGGCGCATACATCGACGAAGGTACTATGGTTGATAGCCACGCATTAGTGGGTTCGTGTGCACAAGTTGGTAAAAATGTACATTTAAGCGCAGCTGTTCAACTTGGTGGTGTACTTGAGCCAATTGGGGCAAGCCCAGTAGTGGTTGAAGACGATGCGTTTATTGGCGCAGGTTGTGTCATTGTTGAAGGCGTAGTGGTTAAAAAAGGCGCTGTACTTGCCCCAGGTGTGCGTTTATCTGCCACTATTCCGGTTTACGACTGTGTTAACGAGCGCCAGCTAGATAAAGGCGAGCCAATTCCAGAGTACGCTATTGTAATACCAGGTTCTCGCCCAGCGTCTAACGAATGGGCTCGTGAGCAAGGCTTAAGCATGTCGTGTGCACTCATTGTTAAATACCGCGACGAGCAAAGCGATGCATCGTTATTGCTAGAAGAGGTTTTACGATAATGAGCTTTTTGAGCACGCCTATCAAGGCCGCCGTAAATACACTTACTCAGCAACTTGATACACCTTTTTTTGTTTACGACTTAGACAAACTAAACGCACACCTTACCCGTTTAGTTGCGCAAACCGATGTAAAGCTTTGGTATGCGGTAAAAGCCAATCCGCTTTCTAAGGTTATTCAATGCCTAGACAGCGCCGGATTTAACTTTGACGTAGCAAGTAAAGGTGAGCTTGAACAAGTCCTTGCACAAGGAATTAGTTCACAGCGCGTGCTCAACACAGGGCCTGCAAAGAGCCCTAAACAAATTAAACACTTTATTGAGCGCGGCGTGCGTATTTTTGTTGCCGAAAGCCTCAATCAAGTGCGTTGGTTAAACCAGCAAGCGCAGCTGCAAAATACGCAGCTGCAAGTATTACTGCGTGTGCAATTACGCTGGCCAGAAGGTGAAAAAAACCCATTAGGGGGTGACAGCCTTACTCCGTTTGGGCTTGGTTGCGATGAATGGCAAGCGCTCAATACTGGCGATTACCCAGCACTTAATTTTGATGGCCTACATATTTTTCAGTGGGGCAACATGCTTAGCACACAAAAGCTAAGCGAGCTGTGGTCACAGATGATTGCACCGCTTACCACCTTGGCTAATAACTTAAATATAAACCTGAAAATTTTAGACTTAGGCGGCGGTTTAGGTATCCCTTACACACCAAACGATGCAACACTTGAGTGGGATGGATTAATCACCGCGCTGGCAAAAATTAAAAAAGATGCGGGTGTAGACGAGCTTTGGATGGAGCTTGGCCGTTACGCTGTAGGCGAATGCGGTCATTACGCGAACCCCGTCGTTGAGTGC
The DNA here is from genome assembly GCF_028599265.1 of Pseudoalteromonas sp. Angola-4. Classification (NCBI taxonomy): domain Bacteria; kingdom Pseudomonadati; phylum Pseudomonadota; class Gammaproteobacteria; order Alteromonadales; family Pseudoalteromonadaceae; genus Pseudoalteromonas; species Pseudoalteromonas sp. Angola-4. The sequence goes on from NZ_JAQREK010000012.1 coordinate 82,708, forward strand.
AAACAAAACTACGGCCAACAGCAAGTTATTTTAACCGGTGGTATTAACCACTTATTGCGCCCAGCTGTTACAAGCCAAGATTTTCCTGCGGCGTTACTGCGCGAGTCAACGGCGCCAGAACAAGCAATGAGCTTATACGGCCCATTATGTACTGCCCTTGATTGCTTAGGCGAGCATACCCTACCAAGCGATTTAAACGAGCAAGACTGGCTGGTGTTTAGCCAATGTGGCGCCTATGGTTTTACCGAAAGCATGCCCTATTTTTTATGCCATGAACTAGCTGCAGAATACGTGTTACAAAATGGCGAGCTCACGTGTGTGCGCCAAGCAGAAGATGCCAGTCACTACTTAAGGTAATAAACATGAGCATAACAACACCCATTAGCCAAGAAAACATTGTAGTAGGGGAAGTAGCAAACGGCTTACCCCTAACTATTCCGGTGTATCGCTTAAAAGGCGATGGCAGCGGGCCAAGCGTGTATATTCAAGCCAATATGCATGGCGCCGAGGTACAAGGTAACGCGGTTATTTTTCAGCTGCTAGAGCAGTTAAAACAGCTCAATTTAAAAGGCGACATTACCTTAGTACCTTATGCTAACCCTATAGGTTGTAATCAAAAATCAGGGGAATTTACCCTTGGCCGATTCGACCCTATTACTGGCACTAACTGGAACCGTATGTATCACTACAATAGTGATTTAGTCACCCAGTTTGCACACGAGCATAGCCAGTACGACGATGCAGCTTTAAAAAGCAATTTTAAAAAAGCCCTGCTTGATGAAATAGATGCCAAACTTAACGGCCCAGCTTACTTGCTCAATACCGGTAAACGCATTGCGCTTAACCTGCAAAAGCTTGCGCATCAAGCCGATATCGTGCTCGACTTACACACGGGGCCTATTTCAAGTAAGCATCTGTACTGCCCAACGTATGCCAGCGACAGCGCACGTTATTTTAATATTGAACACGTACTGCTTATTCCAAGCGACTTTGATGGCGCAATGGATGAAGCTAGCTTTTGCCCATGGTGGCATCTAAGTGATGCACTTAGTGCGCAAGGCAGGGACTTTAATGTACAGGTTGAGGCCTTTACAGTAGAGCTAGGCAGCCAAGAAAAAATAGATTTAGCAGCCGCCTTTGACGATGCAAATAGCATTTTAAGCTATTTGAACCATAAAAATGTATTGGTAGATGCAGCGCATCAACCTAAGCAGATGACTCGTTATGCGTGCCATTTAGATGACTACTTTGCTTATTATGCGCCGATTGGCGGCATGGTTGAATATGTTGCTCCGTTAGGCGCACACATAAAGGCAGGTGAGCCAATAGCCCATATATTACGCATGGAGCGCTATTTAACTGAGCAGCCCCTACAAACATTAAGCCTTGATTGCGATGCAATTGCTATTTTGCATTTTGCCTCAGCAAGCGTAAACCAAGGCACTGAACTTTATAAGTTTTTTACTAACGTATTTGAGTTATAACGCACCGCGCTATAACTCCCCCTTCTCATTGCGTGAGAGTAAGTTAACTAACTTACACTATAAGCGGCTATATGCCGCTTTTTTTGATCTGTGATAACGGTGTAAACGTAAGGTAATCAAATAAGTGTAAATTCAGTGAAAGTTCACCGTTACAAATGTAAAAACACGTTATAATTTATAAATCTACCTTACTCTCAAAGGAATAAACAATGAGCTGGCGTTATTGGATTGCAGTTACGGCTTTACTAAGCACACCCTCTTTTGCCCAACAAGAGGTTAAAAAAAATGAACAAGACAACGACATAGAGCTAGTTAAGCAATGTATTTTAAATGAAGTAATTGGTGGCGATGGTAAGCAAACCTTAGACGAGCTGCGCACAAAATGCTCAGCCCTTGAAGAAAACAAACAACTTACCGCACTTGATAAACGCAAGGCTCGCGAAGAGGTAAGCAAAAAAAATCGTAACGTAATTACGCCCCATAAACGTAACTACATTTTACCTTTATCGTATGTCTCGCACCCTAACGATCGCCCGTTTGATGGCTTTGACGAGCTAACAGATGAAGAAAATGGCGAACCCCTTGATAACCTAGAGGCTAAATACCAGCTTTCTATTAAAGTGCCACTGTACGATGATTTTGCAGATGACGACCAAGCCATATTTTTTGGCTTTACCTTGCAGTCGTATTGGCAAATTTATAACTCAGAGATTTCTTCTCCGTTTCGTGAAACCAACTACGAACCAGAAATATTTTGGGTAAACTACCTAGACCAAGAAAACGTACTTTGGGGCGACGAAATGGCCATAGCGCTGGGTATTTCGCACCAATCTAATGGCCGCAGCCAGCCAAACTCTCGTTCATGGAACCGAATTTACGCCGATTTTATATGGGAAAAGAGCGGTTTTGTATTTAGCTTTAAACCTTGGTATCGCATTGCCGAGGATGAAAAAGACAATATATTAGAAGCCGATGGCGACGACAATCCAGATATTTACAAATACATGGGTTACTTTGAATTTGGCGGGGCGTATCGGTATCACGATCATGAGTTTAGCTTTATGACTCGTAACAATTTAAATTCAGATAACCGTGGTGCACTTCAACTAGATTGGTCATTCCCGCTTTGGGGTCGTTTACGTGGCTACGCGCAATACTTTAACGGTTACGGTGAGAGCCTAATTGATTATAACGCTGATGTAGAGCGTATTGGTGTAGGTATATTACTTACCGATTTACTATAATTTATTAATACACCATAAAAAAAGCCAAGCCCTTTTATAAAGTGCTTGGCTTTTTTACTAAAGCGTTACTCGTTATTTTTTAACGGCAAACACCCCTTCAAACTCTGCAACAACATCGCTGCCATCAAATATAGTAACAGGTACTACGTAACTTGCTTTGCCTGTTGTTTCTAGCTCACTGAGTTTACCTTTACAGGTTTGCACATCAACACAACCGCGTGGGTCGGTATTAAGTGGTTTTAAGTATTTTATAGTGGCATCGGCTAATACAATATTGCCCTCAAGCCCTGCCTCTTTAAGCGCTAAGTACGTTGCGCCCCAACCTGTTAAGGTTGCTAAGCTGTATATAGAGCCTGCAAACATAGTGTTGTGTAGGTTTAAGTTAGCGTCTAAATCAGCACGCGTTGTAAACTGCCAATCTGTGTAGCTTTCTACTTTTATACCCATTGCATCACTAATTGGGATTGATTCACGCCAAATATTTTGCAGTACTTGCGTCCAATCAGGGTGGCGAAACCATCCCGGCTCACTAGGCTTTTGCTTAATCATTTTGAAATGTTGAACATCGCCATACGCTAAGTGGGCTTTTTCTTTTAGCTCATAGCCGTGGCGCTTATAAAACTCAAGCGCACGCTCGCGAGCAAATAACACTAATTCGCCTGCATTTTGCGTCCATGCTATTTTTTCAAGCTCGTGTAATAAACGGCTACCAATATGCTGGTTACGGTTACCTTCGGCTACGGCCATGTAACGTACTTGCGCTTGCTCATGGTTGTTAAAGTGTAAACGGGCCACACCAAGCACATCACCATTGTTATTTTTTATAAAGCGATGCTCTGAGTCTTGTTCCATATCATCTTGTTCAGAGCCACGAGGCTCATTCCAAGGCGCACGTAGTACTTCCCAACGTAATTGGTAGTACGCTTGCCAGTCTTCGCTGCTCTGCGGTGTAGTTACTTGAAACATATATACTCCTGTTGTTTTGCCGTAAATAAAAATAAAGGCTACGGCATGTAATCCAACTGAATAACTCTTTAACCTGCACATTGGTTTTTACATTAGAAAATTAAAGATTAAGTTGGTTGGAATTATTATGGCAAATACCATACTCCATCTTTTAAACACTGCCAATACGACTTTGGTAAGCAAGCGAAAAAATAACTGTTTTACCCATAGCACCGGCTAGTTTATGCTGGGCCTTTAGAGATTGAACATGCACTGAGCGAAGGGTTCTGCCTAGGGGAAATTTACTCTTTGTTGCCTACATGGGTGTAAGCCAGTAGAGTAATGCAGGAGCAGTTACCTAGCCCACCAGGTTACAAATCTCGCGCCGCGATTAAATCGCCCCTAGATTGAACAAACTTTAATCCTGAAAGGTCAACAGGCCCTTAATGTTATGAGCGATTTTATAAACCCTTTAACGGGTGTAGTGAGTAGCCACTTTATTAGTCACAGTCAAGATATTGGGCAACTAGTTTACTGGCATAAATATGCAGGCGATCACATACAGGTTCGCCAATTCGGGCAGCTTCGCTGGCTGCTAATTAACGATACATTGCAATCGGTGATAGAGCTTAACAATCCACAGCGCTTACTATTTCCACATTTAACCTATTTAGCTAAGCAGTGGCAAACCTTAGCACCGCCAAATCATGTGTTAGAACTTGGTCTTGGCGGTGGCGCTATACGTAATTACTTACAATACACTTACCCGCAGGCACACGTAACATCAGTTGAAAAAAATGCAGATATAATTGCCTGCTATACAGACTTTTTCGCTGTTAAAAACCAAAGTGACGTGCAGTGTGATGATGCGCAAAATGTACTTAGCAAAGCACATAACAATGACTGGATTATTCTTGATTTATTTAGCCAGATAGATGCACCACGATTTTTGTTTGAACGCGCTTTTTATCAAAAAATATACGATGCGCTAAACGCAGGTGGCACGTTATTTATTAACTTTTTATCGCAACATGAGTCGCAGTTAATTCAGTTACAGCAATTACTATTTAATGTGTTTGGCGTAAAAGTAAGCCCGCATAAAATTGCGGGCTTTGTGAATCATATTATTATTGTTACTAAAGCTGGTAATTAAACCGATAAGTTAAACGTAACAGGCCCATCGTTACACAAGCTCACTTGCATATCGGCGCCAAACTCTCCCGTTGCCACACTAATACCTTGCGCTTTAGCTTGAGTTACAAAATACTCGTAAAGCGCGTTAGCTTGGCTAGGTGTGGCTGCCGATGAAAAGCTTGGCCGCATGCCTTTTTTAGTATCAGCCGCTAATGTAAATTGCGACACCACGAGTAACTCACCGCCTATATCTTTTAGGCTTAAGTTCATTTTGTCGTTTTCATCGGTAAATATTCGGTAATTACTTACCTTATGCAATAGTTTGTCGGCGGTTTGCTCATCATCTGGTTTTTCAACACCGAGTAACAATAATATACCTTGGCCAATTTCACCTATAACTTGGTTATCAACTTCTACTTTGGCACTTTTTACACGTTGTATTAAGCCCTGCATTTAACTGCGTTCCTCTGTTTTTAGTTCTTCATCAATATCTATTTCTGGTGTTTGTGGTACATGATTAGGGCTTATACAGGCGGTAAATTCGGCCCCTAATAACACCACCACCCACGACAAATACACCCACACAAATAAAATAGGAATAGTCGCAACAGCGCCATAAATTACTTCGTACGAAGGAAAATGGCTAATATAAAGCGCAAAGCCTTTTTTAGTCAGCTCAAATAATACTGCCGCAAAAAGAGCCCCAGGTAGCGCAGCCCGAATAGATACAGACGTGTTAGGCACTAAAGTGTATAACATTAAAAAGCCAATCATCGAAAAGCCATAAGGCACCAGCTTTAACAAAAAGCCACTAAACCCAGGAATGCCCTGATCGGCAAACGACACTAACGAAACAATATACGATGTAACACCAATACTTGCGCCCAGAAGTACGGGGCCTAAGCTCAATACCATCCAATAAACCGCAAAAGAGATCATCATGGGGCGTTTTTTCTTAATACGCCAAATACGATTAAGCGTGGCATCAACATTACGTATAAGCAGCAGTGCAATCGCCGCTAAAAAGCCAATACCCACGGCGGTCATTTGGTTCGCATTGCCAGCAAAGGAGCTTATATGCTCTTTAATCACATCAGATGAGGTAGGTACAAAGTTAGTAAACAAAAAGCTTTCTATGGCTATACGGGTCGATTCAAACCCCGGGAAGGCCGAAAATATTGCCACGCCTACCGCTATCAAAGGCACTAATGAAAGCAAAGTAACATAGGCAAGGTAGCCTGCATTCACTGTAATTTGATCGTCTATACAGCGGTTAACGTACTGCATCCACCAGCTTGGCTGTTGCCTTAAAAAGGAGATAGCTTGCTGTTTATAAAGGGAGAGCTTATCATTCATACAATTGACTTGTGCTAATCGAATTTTGATTATGATAGCAATCAGCACCATAATTTACAGCACTTACTGGTAAATAGGGATCCAAATGAAAAAACAAACATTACTTAGCGCCTCGGTACTGGCCATTACGCTTACTTTATCGGGCTGTCAGTCGGCCTATTATTCTGCAATGGAAAAAGTAGGTGTACATAAGCGCGACATTCTTATTGACCGTGTAGAAGAAACCAAAGATTCACAAGAAGAGTCGCAAGAAGAATTTCAATCAGCACTTGAGCGCCTAACGACCTTAATTAATTTTGATGGCGGCGAGTTACAAGATGCCTACAATCAACTTAATGACGATTATGAGTCGAGCTTAGCAGCAGCTAATGAAGTATCGAGCAATATTAATAAAGTTGAAGATGTAGCAGAAGCTTTATTTGATGAATGGAGCGATGAGCTTGAGCAATACAAAAGCGCGTCGCTTAAACGCGAAAGCAGTAAAAAGCTAGCGGCTACACAACGCCAATTTAGCCAGTTACTACGCTCTATGCGCAGTGCAGAGAGCAAAATGGAGCCAGTGCTATCGTCTTTACAAGATAACGTACTGTACTTAAAGCATAACTTAAACGCACAGGCGGTTGCCGCTATTAAAGGCGAATTCACTAATTTAAAGCGTGATATTCAAGTGCTGATGAACGACATGAATAAATCAATTGCCGATTCAAACAAGTTTATAGAGCAAATGAATAGCGCTGGCTAATCAATTAAAATCTGCCTAACAAAGCCTGCATATTGCAGGCTTTTTTGTTGTTACGTTTTGTTACCTTTGAACTATTTGTTAATCTTTTGATGTTGTTATACTTTTATAAAAATAATAATAGATAACAACAATGAAACTAAAAACCACCAGCCTTGTATTTATTTGTGGATTGCTTAGCGCTTGCGAAACCGCTAATCGCATTGAGGTGATTGCAGGGGAAAACACGCTTACCCCGCAGCATCAAACAGGGGAGCGAAAAGGACGCTTTTATAACCTCTACCCTGGCAAAAAAACCTACCCCACCACCTGCGAAACCGGCTGCTACCCGCCAAGCCCTAAATTACAATGCAAACAAGACGCTGAAGATTGCCAATTTATTGCTGAGCAAAAGCCAATTAATTTAAATACGGGCTTTACCGTGCGCTGGCTAGGACACGCTGGGTTTATGATCCGCACACCTAACGGACAGCACGTGCTATTTGATCCTGTAAAAGAGCAGTTCGACTCACCTGTTGATTTAGCCTTTAGGTTAGCCTCAGGGTTTTACAGGCAACCCGGCGATTGGCTTACACAAACCGAGCTTAAAAACTTAAGTGCGGTGATGTACTCGCATATTCATTACGATCACTTTAATAAAGCCGATATAGAAGAGCTTGGTAATCAACCTCGCTACTTAACGCCATTAGGTATGGCCGACAACTTCCCTACTGGTGGCTATAACATTAGCGAAATGGCCTGGTATGCAAAAACACAGCTTGATGATTTAACGATTCATGCCCTACCAGCGCACCACTTTAGTAGCCGTGTATTGGTACCCTTTATTTACGAAGATAACGATAAAGACCTATGGAATGGCTGGTTGCTTGAGCAAAACGGCAGTACCGTGTTTTTTGCAGGCGATACCGGCTACTCAAAACACTTTAAAGACATTCAGCAAAAGTATGGCGATATAGACATATGCCTACTGCCCATAGCCTCGTATTACAGTGAAGACAGCCCTACTTGGTATCGTTATGTGCACACCACACCAGAGGATGCTGTAAATGCAGCTAGCGATCTTAACTGTAAAGTAATGATACCGTGGGGCTATGGTAACTCAAGCTGGAAAATGGGCGACCGGACAAGCCATTCAGCACTGTTAAGGTTGCTACATATGCACAATAAAATGGCTTCAACCACACCTTTATATATTTTAAACGAAGGCGAAAGTATTTCACTGTAACTCATTGCTGAACTGTTTTAGGATGATTGTAATATCTAAATACATATTAACATTGAGAAATTAATGAAAAAACACGCATTAGCTTTAAGCTGTTTATTAAGCGCCCCAGTAATGGCCATTGATGTAGCGCACACATCGACCCCTATTACTATTGATGGCGTATCTGAAAGCGCATGGGATAAAGCAACGTGGCATGATATGCCGCATTTAATGGATGGCACCTTGCCCTCATCAGATGCCGACTTTAAAGGCCGCTACCGCCTGCTGTGGGATAAAAACTACCTGTATTTACAAGCTGATATAACTGACGATGTACTTATTGATACGCACCCAGACCCGACCGTAAAATATTGGGATGACGATGCGCTGGAAATTTTTATCGATAGCGACGCGTCAGGTGGTATTCACCAGTTTAACCATACCGCGTTGGCATATCATATTGGCCTTGATAACCAAGCCGCCGATTACGGCCCCGATAAAAAAGCCCATTTATACACCGACCACTTAACAAGTAACTGGAAGCGTAATACCCAAGCCCCTTATAACATCACCTGGGAAGTTGCTATAAAGCTCTACCCTAACGATTACCAAGAAGGCGCTGTAAACACGCCCATCACGCTTAATGAAAAACAAGTCATTGGTTTTATGCTCGCGTATTGCGATAACGATGGCAGCGAAGTACGCGAGCACTTTATGGGCTCTCACGAAGTACAGCCAGTCAATGGCGACAGAAACCGCGGTTTTATAGACGCAGATGTCTTTGGCAAAATTACCCTGCTGCCAAAAAGTAACCACTAATAAATAGTTGAGAAGTAGGTTGGGTTGAGCGTAGCGAAACCCAACGAAAAAATACCCTACCAACAATGACAGATGCTTTGCGTTATCGAGTGATTAAGCTTTGACTCTTTTACTTCTCTTTGTGCAAATATTTTTTAAGTGAATTATTCACAAAGAGGATAAGAGGCGCTGCGCTTTTAGAGATAAATACATTGCGGCAGTTTCACTATAGAACGAACTATAAACACAGACGTATTTGGAAAAGCCACTCTACTGCCAAAAAGTAACCACTAATAAATAGTTGAGATGTAGGTTGGGTTGAGCGTAGCGAAACCCAACGAAAAAATACCCTACCAACAATGACAGATGCTTTGCATTATCGATTGATTAAGATCTGACTCTTTTACTTCTCATTCCCTTCTCCTTGTGCAAATATTTTTTAAGTGAATTATTCACAAAGAGGATAAGAGGCGCTGCGCTTTTAGAGATAAACACATTGTGGCAGTTTCACTATAGAACGAACTATAAACACTCACGTATTTGGAAAAACCACTCAACCGCCAAAGAGTAACTACTAATAAATAGTTGAGAAGTAGTTTGGGTTGAGCGCAGCGAAACCCAACGAAAAAACACTCTACCAATACGCACTACAACTATGCATTGTTGCAGGTTTATATAGCCTACTAACTTTCAGCTTAAACCAGCCTATTTAGCTGCGCCGTTCTAAACTGACCGCTGATAACTTATAGCTGACAACTCTTGTTTTAACCCACAAAAAAGCCGCTGTATTTTGCAATACAGCGGCTTTTAAACCATTACTCTAAATTAATAGATTATGATTTTGGAGCACGACCCGCACGCTTACGCTCACTTTCAGTTAAGTGACGCTTACGAATACGAATGTTCTCAGGTGTTACTTCTACTAACTCGTCATCATCGATGAACTCAAGCGCTTGCTCTAGTGTGTAGTTCAATGGTGGCGTCAATGTTTGTGCTTCATCTGTACCAGATGCACGAACGTTAGTAAGTTGCTTACCTTTAAGGGCGTTAACTGTAAGGTCGTTATCGCGGCTATGAATACCGATAACCATACCTTCGTAAACTTCAACACCGTGACCGATGAATAATTTACCACGCTCTTGTAAGTTAAATAATGCGTTAGTAAGTGCTTTACCTGTAGCATTTGCAATCATTACGCCGTTCTTACGAACACCTAGCTCGCCACCTTTGTGCGGACCGTAGTGATCGAATGTATGGTAAAGTAAACCAGAACCTGAAGTTAACGTCATGAACTCAGTTTGGAAACCGATTAAGCCACGGCTTGGGATCATAAAGTCTAAACGCATACGGCCCTTACCATCTGGTGCCATATCAGTAAGTTCACCTTTACGAAGACCAATTTGCTCCATGATAGAACCTTGATGCTCTTCTTCACAGTCAATTGTTAGTGTTTCATACGGTTCTTCTAATACGCCATCAACAGTACGCAAGATTACTTCTGGACGAGATACAGCTAGCTCATAACCTTCACGACGCATGTTTTCGATTAAGATACCAAGGTGTAATTCACCACGGCCCGATACGCGGAAGCTATCTGGGTTGTCAGTATCAGCAACACGAAGTGCAACGTTATGTACTAATTCTTTGTCTAAACGCTCACGAATATTACGTGATGTTACAAACTTACCTTCTTTACCACAGAAAGGAGAGTTATTTACTGAGAACGTCATTGTTACTGTTGGCTCATCAACACTTAGTGGTGGTAATGCTTCAACGTTGTTAGGACAACAAACAGTATCTGAAATCTTAAGCTCGCCAAGACCTGTTACCGTTACAATGTTACCAGCGTAAGCTTTATCTGTTTCGATACGCTCAAGACCTAAGTAGCTTTGTACTGAACCAATTTTGCCGTTACGCGTAGAGCCATCAGCACTAACAATCGTTACTTGCTGGTTAGGCACAACAGAACCACGTTTGATACGGCCGATACCGATTACACCTTTATAAGAGTTGTAATCAAGCTGAGAAATCTGCATTTGGAAGTCACCTTCAGGATCTGCATCCGGTGGTGATACTTCGTCAACGATCATTTGGAACATAGGTTCCATGTTATCAGAAGGCTCGTCTAAATCTAGTGTAGCCCAACCGTTGATTGCTGAAGCGTAGATTACTTTAAAGTCTAGCTGTTCGTCAGTTGCACCAAGGTTGTCGAATAAATCAAAGATTTGATCCATAACCCAATCAGGACGTGCACCTGGCTTGTCGATTTTGTTGATAACAACAATTGGCTTTAAGCCTTGCGCGAATGCTTTTTGCGTTACGAAACGCGTTTGCGGCATTGGACCTTCTTGAGCATCAACAAGTAATAATACTGAGTCAGCCATCGAAAGTACGCGTTCAACTTCACCACCAAAATCGGCGTGTCCCGGGGTATCTACGATATTGATATGGTAGTCTTTCCAAGAAATGGCTGTGTTTTTAGCCAAAATGGTAATACCACGTTCTTTCTCAATGTCGTTTGAGTCCATCACACGCTCTTCGTTACCGCCGCGTGTTTCTAATGTACCTGATTGCTCAAGTAGTTTGTCAACCAATGTCGTTTTACCGTGGTCAACGTGCGCGATAATCGCTATATTTCTTAACTGTTCGATGCTCATATTTTTACTCAGAGAAGTTTATTCTCATTGATCCTGCAAGATCTACGCACTCATCTGCGTTTTCACCAGATGTCCCAGCATAGGATTTAAAAGGGCGCATATTATCCCTCATTAATGACATGGATGAAAGTTTATCCAATACAATTTTAAAAACTTTCTTAATACTTTTACTAAGTATCTGTTTTTTATATGACAATTATATGAAATAAATTTCGACAAATTACATAAATTGTCGTTTTTTAGCTAATTTGTTGATTGCTTTGGCACTATTTACTATTTAAGTTAAGCTGATTTAGGTGATTAAAATACGTGCAGAATCGAGCGTGAAATTTTTGCACCAATGTGGATATTTTACGCACCACAAAAGTGCAAAGCCCGTGACCACTTTTGTGCAACCATAATTTTTAACTTAATAAACAGCAAGTTAAAATAATGGCATAAAATCGGCTTACTAAAAAACCAAAGCATTTAATGCAGCAATAATAAAACCCAACAGTTGGAGGACACATGTCACAATCGGTTTTAGATTTTATTAAAGAAAATGACGTTAAGTTCATTGATTTACGCTTTACTGATACTAGAGGTAAAGAACAACATGTTTCTATTCCTCATCACCAAGTAGATGAAGATTTTTTTGAAGACGGCAAAATGTTCGACGGCTCTTCAATTGCAGGTTGGAAAGGCATTAACGAATCAGACATGGTACTTATGCCAGTAGCTGATTCAGTAAAATTAGACCCATTCACAGAAGAAGCTACGCTAATCGTACGTTGTGATGTTGTAGAGCCATCTACACTACAAGGTTACGAGCGTGACCCTCGTTCAGTTGCTAAACGCGCTGAAGAGTACATGAAATCTACCGGTATCGCAGATACAGTTTTATTTGGCCCTGAGCCAGAATTCTTCCTATTTGATGATGTTAAATACAAGTCAGATATGTCAGGTTCTATGTACAAAATTGATGCTGTTGAAGCAGCATGGAACTCAGATAAAGACTACGAAGGTGGTAACACAGGTCATCGCCCAGGTGTTAAAGGTGGTTACTTCCCATGTTCACCAGTTGACTCTTCACAAGATTGGCGTTCAGCTACTTGTTTAGTACTTGAAGAACTAGGCCAAGTAGTAGAAGCGCATCACCACGAAGTTGCAACAGCGGGTCAAAACGAAATCGCAACTCGCTTTAATACAATGGTATTAAAAGCGGATGAAATCCAAGAGATGAAATATGTTATTCATAACATGGCTCACCTTTACGGAAAAACGGCCACATTTATGCCTAAGCCTGTTGTAGGCGATAACGGTTCTGGTATGCACTGTCACCAATCTTTAGCAAAAGACGGTGTTAACCTTTTTGCTGGTGATAAGTACGGTGGTCTTTCTGAAGATGCACTTTACTACATTGGCGGTATTATTAAGCACGCTAAAGCAATCAATGCGTTTGCAAATGCCTCAACTAACTCGTACAAACGTTTAGTACCAGGTTTTGAAGCACCGGTAATGCTTGCATACTCTGCACGTAACCGTTCTGCATCAATCCGTATTCCAGTTGTACCATCTGAAAAAGGTCGTCGTATCGAAGTACGCTTCCCAGATCCAACTGCTAACCCATACCTTGCTTTCTCTGCAATGCTTATGGCTGGCCTTGACGGTATCAAAAACAAGATCCACCCTGGCGATGCTATGGACAAGGATTTATACGACCTACCAGCAGAAGAAGCAGCAGAAATTCCACAAGTTGCATCTTCTCTAGATGAAGCGCTAGAAGCACTTAGTGCTGACCGTGAATTCTTAACGCAAGGTGGCGTATTCACTGATGATTTAATCGATGCATACATTGCACTTAAATCTCAAGAAGTTGAAAAACTTAACATGACAACTCACCCAGTTGAGTTTGAAATGTACTACAGCGTTTAATACGCCGTAGACAAAATTATCGATAAGATAATAAATGTGTGTTCTCAAGCCCGCTTAGCGGGCTTTTTTTTATGGTAAATTAGGGTTATCTCCACTAAAGTTATGTAATTACAAAATATGCAGGGTAGCAATGTGAATTACAGGATATTATTACTATTTTTTGCTTTAGGATTAAGCATTTATAGTTATGCAGGCAATAAGAAAATTTATGCTTGGAAAGATAAAAATGGTGTTTTAGTGTTCTCAGATACACCACGTAGTGGCGCGCACGAAATAAAACTAAGCAGCCAAGATCTTACCCTGTCTGAGACCGATAAACACACCCCTGGTTCACCACAACCAACGCACCCTAACCGTTTTCAAATTATGATATCGTCGCCTACACATAACCAAACCGTACGCGAAAACACCGGCTCGGTGTACGTAACAAGCCGCATAACGCCGCGTTTTGAAGCTGGCTTTACCATACAGCTATTTTTAAACGGTAACGCTTATGGGCCCGCAAGCGATTTATCAACGTTTGCCATACGGGATGTAGAAAACGGAGCTCATACTTTGTATCTCAAACTTTATAATAAACAAAATCAAGCCATTGCTATCAGTCAGCCCAGTACCTTTGTGATGCAAAGAAAGGCTGTAAACTAAGTACAATGTCTCATGAAGCAAAATTAGCGCAGCAGTATTTACTGATTAAAACTTGCTTGCAAATATTAACGCACTAAAGTGGTGCAAAGATGTCAAACGAACAAAACTTTAGCCCTGAACTTCTCAATGCCATTTGGCAAAATCAAACTACATCGGTCATGTTACTTGATAAAAATTTTACCCTTGTTTATGCCAACACCAGCACCAGCGAACTACTCGGCTTGGGTAAAAAGCGCATTATTGGGCAAACCTTTAACAGCTTATTTAATTACCATTCTGTGGATTTAGAGCGCATAGCCCAGTACTCACTTGTTGATGGTGTAGATTGCAGCCAGCACAGAGCTGACGTGGTCTTTATAGATTCTCGCCATGCAAAAATAGCCATTACATCGCGCCAAGTTAAGTTTAAAAACGAACGCTATATTTTACTTGAGTGTCGTAAAACCGATGAAGAAATAAAACACGACAAAGCCTCTAACCAAATGCATCAATATCAAGCTGCACGAAATTTAATTAGAGGGCTTGCTCACGAAATTAAAAATCCTTTAGGGGGAATACGCGGAGCGGCGCAGTTATTGCAGTATGAGGTAGATCAACAAGAAAGGGACGAATGCGCTGAGCTTATAATTGAGCAAGCCGACCGATTACGCGAATTAGTTGATAGGCTACTTGGGCCAAATCAGCTTCCGCAAAAGTCGTATGGCAATATTCACCAAACACTTGAGTCGGTTGTTAAATTAAGCACATTAGATAATTGTAAAAATATTAGTCTAGTTAAAGATTACGACCCAAGTATCCCTGATGTGTTTATTGACCAAGGCAAGGTTCAGCAAGTTGTACTTAATATTGTACGCAATGCTCAACAGGCGTTAGTTGATGGCGGTGAAATAAAAATAAAAACCCGCATTAATCATCAGTATCGCCGCCCCGGAAAAGCCCCTAAAAAAGCCTTGTTGATCCAGGTTTCTGATAATGGACCAGGCATAGACCCTAGCGTTCGCGAAACATTGTTTTACCCGATGATCACCAACAAAGAAGGTGGCTCAGGGCTAGGGCTTTCAATCGCACAAACGCTCATAGATCAGCACGACGGTTATATAGACTGTGATAGCTGGCCTGGCCATACTGAATTTAATATCTATCTGCCTTTTGCAGATTAATGTTTTGGAGTTGGCATGAAAACAGTTTGGCTTGTAGATGATGACGCATCAATTCGCTTTGTATTAGAAAAAGCGCTGACACGCGCAGGGTTTGAAGCAGAAAGCTTTGCAAATGCGCAAGACGTGTTAAGCGCGCTAAAATTTAGCCAGCCAACCGTGTTGGTATCTGACGTACGGATGCCAGGGATGGACGGCATGGCATTGCTTGAACTCATAGCAGAGCAAAACCCAGGGTTGCCGGTTATTATAATGACCGCCCACTCAGATTTAGACTCAGCGGTTAACGCATTTCAAAAAGGCGCGTTTGAGTACTTAGCCAAGCCATTTGATTTAAACGAAGCCGTGGCATTAATAGAAAGTGCCTGTAGAGCAAACTCAACTAAAAAAACTAAGCGTAAACAAGTTCCGCCTAAAAGTGCCCATATTATTGGCGAAGCCCCTGCGATGCAGGAAGTGTTTAGAGCGATAGGTAAATTGTCGGCTTCAAGTATGAGCGTATTAATTAATGGTGAGTCAGGCACAGGTAAAGAGCTTGTAGCCAGTGCCTTACATAACCACAGCCCACGTAAAGAAAACCAGTTTATTGCATTAAACATGGCCGCTATTCCAAAAGAGCTTGTGGAGTCTGAGCTATTTGGCCACGAAAAAGGCGCATTTACTGGTGCCGATAGCGTTCGTAAAGGCCGCTTTGAACAAGCCAATGGCGGCACACTGTTTTTAGATGAAATTGGCGATATGCCACTGGATGTGCAAACACGTTTATTACGTGTACTCGCCGATGGTGAATTTTACCGTGTGGGCGGGCACCAAAGTATTAAAGTTGATGTACGCATTATTGCTGCAACGCATCAAAATTTAGAAGATTTAGTAAAACAGGGTAAATTTAGGGACGATTTATTTCATCGTTTAAACGTTGTGCGCCTTCGTTTACCGGCTCTTAGAGAAAGAACTGAAGACATTGAACGCCTAGCGCAGCACTTTTTACACAAAAGCGCAAAAGACCTGCAAGTAGAAAGTAAAGTGCTAAGCCCAAAAGCCACAGAGCAGCTTAGGCTATTTAGCTGGCCTGGTAATGTTCGCCAACTCGAAAACACCTGTCGCTGGTTGACCGTTATGGCCCCTGGTGAATTAGTAAGTGAGCAAGACCTACCACCAGAGATCATTGATGCAGCGCCTGTTCAACAAGAAGGTGATTGGCTCGATGCGTTTCAGCAATGGCTCAATCAAGAGCTTAAGCAAGGTAAAGAAAACATTTGGCCTGATATTCAAGCTCAGCTTGAAACTCGCCTTATAAAAACAGCACTGGCTAATTGCTCTGGCCATAAACAAGATGCAGCCATAAAAATTGGCTGGGGGCGCAACACGTTGACCCGCAAATTAAAAGAGCGCAATATTAGCTAGTTTCTAACCGTTACTCGTTGGCCCTAGGATGAAATTAATAGAACACATTCCATTATTTAAACAAATGGAAATAGTGAATAGATTGCACTTTTTTAAAGACTTCACCCTTGCTGAACGCCAAGTGCTACTAGAGTCGTTTGGGTTATTGTATTTAGTTAACCAGCATCAGTTTTTATTTAAACAATACGATAACGACAAACGCTTATACATTGTATTAAGTGGTGCGTTACTTGTTTTTAAACATAACCACTTGCTGGAGCTTGGCACTATAGAGCCCGGTGAGTTTATTGGTGAAGGCGCATTTATTAATAACCGCGAGCGCAGTACGAGCGCTCGCGCTAAAACCGACACCATAGTACTTGCCATTACCCCAGAGGCACTTACTCGCTTGCCTAATGTAATACGCGAAAAAATTAAAGATAGAATCATAGAAGGTATGAGCCTGCGTATTGCAAAGCTGAGTGAGCACATAGAAACCCACGGTTAACTCTATCCCTCAGTCCATATAAACAATTTGTAGTGAGCAATCAAGCCAGTTGGGGTGATTAACATGCGCCGTAAATGTATACGTATCGGATGGCTTGGCGCCAAAGGGCGTCGCTACAAGCGGCTGTGAGTGGCTATATGTTTGCGAGTAGGTTTTATAATAAATAACAACATAACCATATAAAAACTCCCAACCTAACCTTACAACAGCGCCACTGGGTAAGGTAAAGTCAACGTGTTCATTTGAAAATCTAACCGCTAAATCATTGTACTTGTCTTCGCTGCATTGGGTTGTTCGTAACTTTTTAGGCATAACAAAGGTTGGCCCCGCCACTGCATTTTTTAGATAAAAGCCTATATTGCCATCGCCATAAAAATGATTTGATCGCGTTGTATAGTTAACTTGTGGCTCATACCCGAGCGCTTGCATTATGGACGCAAGTCGTTCTGTCTCTTTGGAATAAATTTTATCGCTTGATAAGAGTAATGTAGCCTCACCAAAGGTAGGTGGGATTTTTAGCTCAACATATTCATAAGGAAGCGATTGTGCTTTTAGCGCAGCATCGAGCTGCTTGCGCTGCTCATCTTGCAAGTTTTCACTAAAAACATAAACGGTAGGTTGTTGGCACGCAGTTAATAATAGTGCCCACATACAGATTAAAATGCCATTTTTCATAGTTACCTCCAATGATTACAATTGTAGTCTATTGGAGGAAACTATCTATAGCAACTTAATACTCATGTGCTTAATTAAGTATTATTGTACGTTGGTATAATTTGTTTGGCTGTCTAACCAGGCATCTACACTTTGGCGCGTATATAAAACTTCGTTAAATAAGCGATGACGTTCAAATTCCAGTTTTGATTTTTTAAGTGGATCGCCACTAATTAGCCGACTGTGCGTATCGTTAAACTTAGAAATAACCGAAAAGCCGCGTTCATCTTGCTCTTTTTGTGTTTTTACCGAGTTAGCTAAGTGAGCTCTTACATCATCTGCTGTCAGCATATCTGAATTATCTAAGCCCATTAGCTCTTTTTTCATTGCTAATCTTATGCCCATTTACTGCTCCAATTATATGCAGACCTAAACAATTAAAACGGTGAAATAATTACCATGTTTTAGGTACGATTTTTTATTTGCCAAAGCAATAGCAAATACCACACCAAATTTTTTCTAGAGCATACGCATCAAATGCTGCAGTTTTTTTAAAATTGAAAAAAGTTTTATATTTGTCACTCTTTTTTATCCCACTAGGGCGAGCTTGCTAGGTGCAAAAAACAGTGCAAGCCTTTATACTTGCTGCTTATGCGCCACCAACAGAGATAACCATGTCAGAAGAATACATTGAAATTGAACTTGAAGAAGAACCTATAGAGCTTTGTAAATTACTAAAAGTACTCGATTTAGTAGAAGGTGGCGGCCAAGCTAAAAACCTAATAGCGCAAGGCTATGTTGGGGTTAACCATGAAATATGTACAATAAAACGGAAAAAATTATACAGTGGCGATGTACTTGAATTTGATGGCGAGCTTTTTCAACTCACTTTAAGTGAAGATGCGACTCCTGTAGAGCGCCCAGTGGCAACAACCCAGCCACAGCCAGAAAAAACACCTAATGAAACAGCTCAAAAGCCGGCAAAAAATAAAAGAAAGCGCACTAAAAAGCCAAAGGTTGATGAAAATACAGGGCGCCGCCCTATCTCATTTGGCTAGCCATTAGCGCTTTGTGCCATTTTTATTATATGTATAGGCTAGCTTGAACAGTTAGCCTTTTTGCTCTTTAATTACCTCGTAAAATACAATAAAAACAAGGTAATAATATGACAACCTCAGCCATACCCAATTGGTTTAAACCCGCCCTGTGGGCAGCACTTATCTGGAATTTATTAGGTGTGTTTGCATTTATAATGCACCTTATGATGACCCCCGAGATGATAAGTAAACTTCCGTTAGATCAACAAGCTGCATATTCAAACGTGCCTTTATGGTCTACCATTGCGTTTGCTGTAGCGGTATTTGGTGGCACCCTTGGCTGCATACTACTATTGGCCAAAAATGCATTTGCAACGCCTACCTTTGCGCTATCGTTGGTAGCGATATTTATTCAGCAATTTTATAATTTCATTGTGATAAATAGCATTAAAATGCTGGGGGTAAGCGCGGTGTTTATGCCTATTTTAGTGATTGTTATTGCGTTTTTGCTTTTATATTTAAGCATAAAAAGCAAACAACAAGGTTGGTTGAACTAACCTCCCCCCCTTTTGTAAACTCATTATTTTGCTACTTGAAAAAACAATTTTAGGTAGCACTTCTATACTTAGTACTGTCTAAAAAACATGCATTGCGCTACCTGCTTTTTAGCCTGATTTGTCATATTTATTATCTCTGGTATGCACTTTGCAAACTATTGGCAAATAAACACGTTATTTTATCAAGGACATAATCCTAACTATCAAAGGGGCAAAAAATGAATAGTTTCGACACCCAACAACAATTAACGATTAATGGCGAGCAATACCATATTCACTCACTTAAAGGATTAGGCGACAAAGCAAAGCGATTGCCCTTTTCTCTCAAAGTATTACTAGAAAACCTATTACGCAATGAAGATGGCGTAAATATTAAAGAACAAGATATTCAAGCCCTTCTTGACTGGGACCCTAAAGCAAAGCCCTCAGCTGAGGTGGCCTTTACGCCGGCACGTGTTGTAATGCAAGACTTTACAGGTGTTCCCGCCATTGTTGATTTAGCTGCCATGCGTGATGCAATGGAAAAGCTAGGTGGCGATCCTGCAAAAATAAACCCGCTTTCTCCTGCTGAACTTGTAATTGACCACTCAGTGCAAGTAGATGGCTATGGTGACGACGGTGCGTTTGATTTAAACGCCAAGCTAGAATACGAACGAAATAAAGAACGCTACGAATTTTTACGCTGGGGGCAAACTGCTTTTGATAATTTAAAAGTAGTACCACCAGCTACAGGTATTGTGCACCAAGTAAACTTAGAGTTTTTAGCGCGTGTTGTTTTTAACGACAGTGAAAACGGAAAATCAATAGCCTACCCAGACACCCTTGTAGGGACTGATTCGCACACCACCATGATTAATGGTTTAGGTGTGCTAGGCTGGGGCGTAGGTGGTATTGAAGCCGAAGCAGCCATGCTTGGGCAGCCAATTAGCTTGCTTATTCCTCAGGTAGTGGGCTTTAAATTAAATGGCCGCTTACCCGAGGGCACCACAGCTACCGATTTAGTGCTCACCGTTACCGAAATGCTACGTAATCACGGCGTAGTGGGTAAATTTGTTGAGTTTTATGGTGACGGCCTAGCTGATTTACCGCTAGCCGATAGAGCAACCATTGCCAACATGGCGCCAGAGTACGGTGCAACATGTGGTATTTTCCCAATTGATGATGAAACAATTAACTACCTGCGTTTAACGAACCGCGATGAAGATCATCTCAAACTGATTGAAGACTACGCTAAACACCAAGGCTTATGGCGCCATGAAGGCGACGAAGCGCATTACACAGACACCCTTGAGCTTAAATTAGACGATGTAGTACCTAGCCTTGCAGGTCCTAAACGCCCACAAGACAGAATTACACTTGATAAAGCCGGTGATGTGATAGGCCAGCACCTAAAAGGTTTCCAAGATGAGCGTATGGCTCGTCGTGATAAAAGCGATATTGAAGAAGCGCGCATTGAAAGTGAAGGCCCAACAACCAACCCTGATGAACCGGTAGACGAAGCGCAGTTTATGGGTGCAGCCAAAGTGAAGTTTAAAGGCCAAGAATTTGAACTAAACGATGGCGCCTGTGTTATTGCCGCTATTACAAGCTGTACAAATACCTCTAACCCCAGTGTTATTTTAGCCGCAGGCTTAGTGGCTCAAAAAGCTAAACAGCTGGGTATTAATGTAAAACCGTGGGTTAAAACATCGCTTGCACCCGGTTCGCAAGTGGTAACCGACTACCTTGAAAAAGCAGGCCTAATGGATGACCTAGAAAGCTTAGGCTTTAACTTGGTCGGTTATGGTTGTACCACGTGTATAGGTAACTCAGGCCCGCTAGCAGATGAAATTAGCGAAGCTATTCAAAAGCATAAGCTAGTTGTAAGCTCTATTTTATCGGGTAACCGTAATTTTGAAGGGCGTATACACCAAGACGTTAAAATGAACTTTTTAGCCTCGCCTCCACTTGTGGTAGCGTATGCCATTGCAGGGCGTACAGACATAGATGTATACAACGAACCTTTAGCGCAAGATGAAAACGGTAACGATATTTACCTAAAAAATATTTGGCCAAGCGTGAGCGAAGTCAGCGAACTAGTACAAAAAACGGTAACCAGAGAAATGTTCGAAAAAAGCTATGCCAACGTATACGAAGGCGACAGCCGTTGGCAAAAAATTCAAATTCCTGATGGTAAGCTCTATGATTGGGATGATGGGTCAACTTACATTAAAAAAGCACCATTCTTTGAGGGCATGAGCGTTGAACCACCAGGCGTGCCAACAATTGAAGGGGCGCGTTGTTTAGCTAAACTTGGCGACTCAGTAACCACTGACCATATTTCTCCTGCGGGGGCCATTAAAGCTGAAGCGCCAGCCGGTATTTACTTACAGGAAAAAGGCGTAGAAAAAGCGCAGTTTAACTCGTACGGTTCACGCCGTGGTAACCACGAAGTGATGATGCGAGGCACATTTGCGAACGTTAGGCTTAAAAACTTACTCGCACCAGGTACAGAAGGTGGCGTTACTCGCACCCAACCTGATGACAAGCTTGCCAGCATTTACGATGCCGCAATGGAATATGAAAATAGTAACACACCATTAATTGTGTTAGCTGGTAAAGAATACGGTACCGGTTCATCACGCGACTGGGCAGCAAAAGGCTCGCTTTTATTAGGTGTAAAAGCGGTGGTTGCACAAAGTTATGAGCGTATTCACCGCTCTAACCTTATTGGTATGGGTGTGCTGCCTTTACAGTTTAAAGAAGGTGAGAGCCACGAATCATTAAATTTAACTGGCCAAGAGCAGTTTGATATTGAAGGTTTGTACGACAAAACGAATGAAGTGAGCATTATTGCCACGAATGCTGAGGGCAAAAAAGTCAGCTTTAGCGCCGATGTACGTATAGATACCCCTAAAGAGTGGGATTACTACAAGCACGGCGGTATTCTACAATACGTTTTACGTAACATGCTTGACTAATCATATACTTAAAACTAAAAAGCCTAGCAGTCGCTAGGCTTTTTTATGCACAAAAAAATTAACGAGTATTGCAACTTGATATTGCTCTTAACTGGTTATAAGCCCTTAGCATAACGAAGGCGCAGTAACTCAGCTCACTAATTACAAACCCCGCACGATTAAAACCCCTCATATTGAGTAAGCTTTAATGCTAAGCGCACAATAAAAATTTAGTACCCACCTATACTTTGCATCTCTTTACTGCGCTGCTCTAATTTTTGCTTTGCCTTTTCAGCATCTTCAAACAGTTTTTGAATAGATTCAGCGTTGTAAACGGTAGGTGTAGGTGGTTGAATACTCTTTTTTGAGGTGCTTGCACTGCTACTCAAAATTGAGGTGTCTTCTGCGGCTACAACAGTGACATCGCGGGCATCAAGTTTTACCTCAATACTTTTGCCATCTGCATTAGGCGTATCTGAAAAATGCCATTGGCCGTTTTTATCTTGCCACTTATAAATTTTGCTACCGGGTTTAATTGTCGCCGCATCATTGTTTACACTCTGCGCAATTTTATCGCCCGCTTGTTTTGCGCCTTGCACTGCCTGATTAAGCGTATTGGTAGATAACGCGACCATTTTTTCTTTAATTTTGTGAGATTCAGCACTAATAGATGAACTAGAAAGCCATGTTTGGCCATCTGGCTTTTTTAGGTAAAACAAAGAGATAACAGCAATAATCATGACTGATATTGCCAAGTAGGTGAAGTATTTCATAGCGTTCCTGCTTAAAAATGAATCCTTGAAAGGCAAGTCTAATAAAAAATACTTAATCAGGCAATTTTTTTGCAATAAAAAACGCAACCTAAGTTGCGTTTAAATAGTTGTTTAGCATTCGCTTTTTTTAAATACCATCGCCGTCAATATGCAGTCCGCATTCGCGGTTTAAACCAAAAAAGCGCGTTTCTTCTTCGCTCATACCTGGCTCAAGTTTACGCGTAGTATGCACATCACCCATCGACACATAACCTTGCTCCCATAATGGGTGGTAAGGTAAATCATGCTTGGTAAGGTATTGATATACATCGCGGTTTGACCATTCAATAATCGGGTACACTTTTACCGTACCTCGGCTTATCTCAACAAACTGTTTATCTGCACGGGTCGATGATTGGTCACGGCGCAAGCCACTAAACCAAGTACCGGCACCAATTTCTTTTAATGCGCGGGTCATGGGCTCTACTTTATTAAGCTGATTATATTGCTTAATACCGTCCTCGCCTTGTTCCCATAACTTACCGTATTTAGCTTCTTGCCATGCAGGGCTTAGCTCAGCTTTATACACCTGTAAATTAAGTGATAGGCGCGCTGTCATTTGCTCAATAAACTGATACGTCTCTGGAAATAAATAACCCGTATCGGTTAATACCACAGGAATATCAGGACGCTGAGATGTTACTAAATGCAGCATGACCGCCGCTTGAATACCAAAGCTTGATGATAAAAAAGCTGTATCGGGTAAGTTCTCTAGTGCCCATGCAACACGCTGCTCCGCACTCATTGGTGCAAGTATGCCGTTTGCATCTGCAAGCAATGCCGCTTGGCTTTGCTTATCAAGCTGTAATATGTTTTTAAATTCACTCATGGTCAATTTTAAACCTCACCCACGCTCCGCGTGGGTATTTAATTAAGCGTGAAAATCGGTTACTGATACTTTTACTTCAGCAACAATGCCTTTGCGAATTACAAAGTCACCAAAACATTCACCGTCGTTTCGCTCACTTGCCCACTGGCCAATTAGCTTATCAAACGCGTCTAGGTAAACATCTTCACCTACGTTTTCTAGGTACAGTTTAGGAATGCGTGTACCTTCTAAATTACCACCTAGGTAAACGTTGTATTTACCAGGGCCTTTACCTACTAAACCAGCTTCTGCAAGCATTGCGCGGCCACAACCGTTAGGACAACCTACAACACGCATAATAATGCTGTCATCAGGTATGCCATGCTTAGCAAGTAGTGCTTCGGTTTTTTCAATTAAGCTTGGTAAGTAACGCTCAGCTTCGGCCATAGCAAGCGGACACGTTGGCAATGCTACACACGCCATTGAGTTTTTACGTTGCTCAGTGTCTTTGTCATCAATTAGGCCGTGGTTACGGGCAATTTCTTCAATAACTGCTTTTTGATCGGCAGGCACACCAGCAATAATTAAGTTTTGGTTAGCCGTCATGCGCATATCGCCTTGGTGCACTTCTGCAATTTTACGACAACCTGTTTTTAATGGCTTACCTGGGTAGTCTAAAATACGGCCGCTTTGTATAAATAGCGTAAGGTGGTGCTTGCCATCAATGCCTTCTACCCAACCGATACGATCGCCACGGTGAGTAAACTCATAAGGGCGGCTTGGTGCAAAGCTTACACCGGCACGTTTTTCTACTTCGGCTTTAAATACGTCAGACCCAACACGGTCTAGTGTGTATTTAGTTTTTGCATTTTTACGGTTAGAACGGTTACCCCAATCGCGCTGCACTGATACAACGTGCTCAGCAATTTTTAAGGTGTCTTCTAGGGCAATAAAACCAAAGTCGTCAGCTTTACGCGGATACGTAGCCGTATCACCGTGGGTCATAGCAAGGCCACCACCTACAAGTACGTTAAAACCAACAAGCTTGCCATCTTCAGCAATAGCAACAAAGTTTAAGTCATTCGCATGCACATCAACTTCGTTGTTAGGCGGAATAGTAACCGTGGTTTTAAACTTACGCGGTAAGTAGTTAGAACCTAAAATTGGCTCTTCTGTGGTTTCTGCCTTTTCGCCATTTAACCAAATTTCAGCGTATGCTTTCGTTTTTGGAAGTAAATGCTCAGAAATTTTTGCAGCCCACTCATACGCTTCTTGATGTAACTCTGACTCAACAGGGTTAGTCGTACATAGTACGTTACGGTTTACATCGCCTGCGGTGGCAATAGAGTCAATACCAACGCTATTAAGCATTTGGTGCATGCCTTTAATATTTGGCTTTAATACACCATGAAATTGAAACGTTTGACGTGTTGTTAAACGAATACTGCCGTAGCTTGTTTTTTCATCGGCAAATTTATCAATTGCTAGCCATTGCTCAGGCTTGATAATACCGCCAGGCATACGTGCACGTAGCATTACATTGTGCAGCGGCTCTAGCTTTTGCTTTGCGCGCTCAGGGCGTATATCGCGGTCATCTTGCTGGTACATACCGTGAAAACGTATAAGTTGGAAGTTATCGGCTGTAAAACCACCGGTAATTTCATCTTTTAAATCTTGCTCTATGGTGCCACGTAAAAAGTTACTTTCTCTTTTCAAACGTTCGTTATCAGAAAGTTTTACGTTTTTATCTTGTTCGCTCATTTTAAATCCTAAATTTGTTACAGTGACGGCTGCTAGCTGTTAATAAAATAAGAAACGTGATTAATACACGTCTTTCTGATAGCGGTTAGCGCTACGTAAGTCTTTTAAATATTGCTCTGCGTCTTCGTAGCTTTTACCGGTGTTTTCGCTGATGATATCAACTAAGGCGTTGTGTACATCTTTTGCCATGCGGTTTGCATCACCACACACATAAAAATGCGCACCTGCTTCTAGCCACTCAAAAATTTCTTTTGAATTTTTGCGTAGTTTGTCTTGTACGTATACTTTTTCGGCTTGGTCACGGCTAAATGCAACGTCAACTTTGCTTAATAGGCCTGATTTTAAATAACCCTGAATTTCTACTTGATACAAGAAGTCTTGTGTAAAGTGTGGGTTACCGAAAAACAGCCAATTTTTGCCTTGTGCTTCTCGCGAGTCACGCTCTTGTAAAAATGCACGGAATGGCGCAATACCGGTACCTGGGCCAATCATAATAATGGGGGTATTATCATCGCTAGGTAAACGGAAGTTGTCGTTGTGCTCACTAAATACTTTAACTTTACACCCTTCTTCAGCACGGCGTGCTAAATAACCAGAGCAGCCACCTAAATGTTCGCTGCCAAAGGCGTCAAACTCAACTAAACCTACCGTTAAGTGCACTTCCTCTTCAACCTCGCTTTGGCTTGAAGCGATTGAGTATAAGCGCGCTTGTAGTTTACGTAGGCAATCAACTAAGGTTTGTGCGTCTATTTTTGCAGGATTTTGTGCCACTACATCAAAAATTTGGCGAGGCTCAATGTACTCACGCATCGCGGCTTTATCTTCTACAAGCTTTAGTAGCTCTGGCGTGCCCGTTGCAACTGCGTATTTTTCTACAAAGCCTGGGTATGACTGAGTAAGCTCTAACTTTTCGATTAATGCATCGCGAATAGGCAGTGACTCTTCGCCCACTTTTACAAGTGTGCTTGAATCGATTTGCGTATGTGTTAGTAGCTCATCTACGCGGGCTTCATCATTTAAAAAGTACACGCCTAATGAATCACCAGGTAAGTAGGTGATGTCTGAGCCTTCAAGCGAAATCTCAACATGGCGTACATCTTTAGTAGAATCGCGCCCTGTAATTTTTTGTACTGTAACAAGCTCTGCCGCAAATGGGTTTTGCTTAGTGTATTGGCTTGCTGCCGCTGTTGGCGCGCCAAATGGCATTGATACAACTTGGCCGCCCGCAGCATCTTGCTGCGCTTTTAAATCAGGTTCGAATGCATCAAGTGCACCGGTGATCCAAGTGGCTGCTTCATCATCGTAATCAACATCTAGGTCGGCACGTTGGAAAATAGTTTCTGCGCCAAGTTTGTTTAAACGCTCTTCAAAGTCTTTTGCTGTTTGGCAGAAAAACTCATAGCTAGAGTCGCCTAAACCCAGTACCGCGACTTTAACGCCATCTAACTTAGGTGCTTTTTTGGTAGTTAAAAATTCATACAGTGTTTCAGCATCTTCAGGTGGCTCACCTTCACCGTAGGTAGATACAACAACGGTTAAAAACTTTTCTTTTTTCAGGGCTGTAGGTTTGTAGTCAGACATGCTCACAAGTTTTACAGCTAAACCGCGCGACTCTGCTTGCTCTTTAAGCTTAGTCGCCACACCTTTTGCATTACCTGTTTGCGAACCATACAAAATAGTAAGTGGCGCAGCATCGCTTGCAGCCGCTGTAGGCGCTTGCCCACCAAGAGCCGCAGAATTAGCATTTGCAGCTAAGTAACCACTTACCCACGCTTGCTGAATCGGATTAAGTTCTGCTACTAAGCCTTGCAGCTTTTGTACTTGCTCTTGCGATAGCGGGCTTGCCGCTGCGTTAAGTTGACCTAACAACATGAATTTGTTCCCCATAACCCTGAAAATTACATACAGCCCACATAATGCGCTGTTCAAAATGAGTTTTACCTCACCCAGAGTAACTCTGCTGAGGTTTTATTAGTGTGCAGGATAGCGGGCTATGCGGTGAGAAAAAAAGAATAGAATCTGCTTTGTTATTCCATTTAGTTATTAATTTATATAAAGACCTTCAAAAACAGCTTAAAGGCTGATTATTGCTATTTTATTAATTTTGTATTTAACAAATTTGTAACCTTGTGCAGATAGTGTATGTTATTTACTCAACTATAAAAAATAGGAACAATCATGTCACACGGGACATACAAAAATAAGTTACTTAGCACGGCATTACTGATTGCCGCCACCCCAGCAATGGCTAATGTCGCAAATGGCGGCTTTGAGCAGTGGACAGGCAATACGCCTGACGCGTGGACCACAATTGATAGCGGTATTAATGTATCGCGCTCAACCAGTATCGTAAATAACGCAAGCAGCGCGGCGGCTATTAATGTGACCACCGGCTCGCAAAGCAATACCGACTTATTACAACAAGTTAGTGTGGAGGCTGGCAAAACATATGATTTCTCAGTGGATGTATATCACACTGAAGGAAGCATAAGGGCCCGCCTGTATGTAGATGGCTACCAAGGGTACTCTAACCAAGCGCAAACTAACCAGTGGCAAACAATTAACCACAGTTATACGCCTAGCAGTAATAAAACCATTAATGTTGGTTTACGTTTTTACGATATGAGCGGCTTTGATGGTAATGAAACCGTTTATGTAGATAATTTTTTGCCTAATACAGACGGCGGCGCTTCAGGCAGCTGTAACGACCATAGCCTTACTTTAACACTTAATACCGATAACTACGGCAGCGAAACCAGCTGGGTGGTTAACAACAGCCAAGGTAGCAGCGTAGCCAGTGGTAGTGGTTATGCCTCTAACACACAATATAATGAGCAACTCTGTTTAACTGATGGCGCATACACCCTCGTTATAAGTGACAGCTATGGCGACGGTATGTGCTGTAACGTAGGTAATGGTAATTACGCGCTCACTCAGGGCAGCACCACACTTGCCAGTGGCGCAAGTTTTAATAACACAGATAGTACAACTTTTGAATTAGGCGATAGCTCTGGTGGTGATACTGGCGGTGGCACTAACCCAACACCAACAGGTTATTACGTAACAACTCAGGGTTTATCTGGTTATGCATTAAAAACTGAACTTTAT
Organism: Pseudoalteromonas sp. Angola-4; assembly: GCF_028599265.1. Classification (NCBI taxonomy): domain Bacteria; kingdom Pseudomonadati; phylum Pseudomonadota; class Gammaproteobacteria; order Alteromonadales; family Pseudoalteromonadaceae; genus Pseudoalteromonas; species Pseudoalteromonas sp. Angola-4. The sequence goes on from NZ_JAQREK010000012.1 coordinate 111,552, forward strand.
AACATTATCAAAAATCACAGCTCGCAAGGTTACTCGGCTATTTGGAACTTTTACGATTCTTCAGCACGCGATAAATACTTTGAAAACGATAACAGTATTTTAGATATGTATAGTGAAAAGCCAAATGGTAGCGACAGCTATACTTACACTGCGGTAAGCGATCAGTGTGGTACTTATAACAGTGAAGCAGATTGCTATAACCGCGAGCATTCGTTCCCTAAAAGCTGGTTTGGCGGTACAAATGAGCCAATGAATTCAGACGTGCACCACATTTATGCAACCGACGGTTATGTAAACTCAAAACGTAGTAACTACCCTTTTGGTGAAGTGGCTAGTGCATCATTTACATCAACAAACGGTAGTAAAGTCGGTTCAGCAGCAAGCTCTATTAATTACTCAGGTACGGTGTTTGAGCCAATTGATGAGTTTAAAGGTGACTTTGCCCGCGCTTATTTTTACATGGCAACCCGCTACGAGAATGTAATAGGCTCGTGGCAAAATAACACAACTGCCAGTAATGCAGTCCTTAATGGTACAAGCAATCAAGTATTCGAAAACTGGGTAGTAGCTATGCTACTTAACTGGCATAACGCCGACCCTGTTAGCCAAATGGAACTTGACCGTAACCAAGCAGCTTATGAGTTTCAAGGTAATCGTAACCCGTATATCGATCACCCTGAATTTGTTGAGATGATTTGGTAATAGCCTGCTTATAACTTTTTAGCCCCAGCATTAACTGGGGCTTTTTAATAACTGTACTTTTTGTCTGGCAATGAGTGACGCTACATACTGCTTTTCTAAATCCCACGGATGACGCTTCCAGCCCTTAAAACCAAAACCGATAATATGCACCTGTGCTTGCTGCTTTAAAAAGTGCTCAATAGCTAACATTCCCGAACTGGGTGTTTTAGCTTTAAAAGCAGGTTTGCCAAACGTATATAAGTGTTTTAATAATGCTGTTTTATCGTGCTGGGCGATTCGACTCACGTTTGCATGCGGGCTATATTTACGTATTATTTCATCGCCATGGTCAATACAGCCCCTACGGTTAATTAGCTTATAAAAAGGTTGAGTAAATAAGTTAGGTTTTGGGTCAGTGATCATGACATTTTTCAGCTGCATTATATCTATATCTGGAAACGCTGCGCAAAGCATTGCGCCTTGCTTACCTCGTCCCACTAGCCATAAATCAGTACATTTACGGCCTAAGTATGCAGGCATGTTTGCACACATATTAAAGCGCACCACTCTATCAAAGCTATTTAGAGCTTTACTTACATCCTTTTCGACGGGGCCATTACCTATAATTAACACTGTTTGCTTAGCCATACTACGCTCCTTGTACCTTTATTAGCGCATACTAACGTGCCCGCCACACTTTACCAGCAAACTTATATTAAACTTTTTTTGCAGCCACACACTGTACGGTAAATTAACAGGCGTTACTTTTGATTTAAGGCCTGCTCTGCACGTTCTATTGATTCGTAGCGTTTACCTGTAATTTTTATCAGCCATACTTTATCTGTAAAGGTGCGACTTAAATACACTGTTTGCCCATTTGGGATTTGCGGCATAAAGGAAGAAATAGATTCCCACTTGCCATCAACCTGCTCTTTTAGCTTCAAACTAGCGTTAAAGTGCGACCCCTCTGCGTTAGGCTTTACTTCAAGCGCCGTCATTTGCGTATCATCACCAATTTCTATCATTGCACTTTTATTTAATAGCGTGAGTAGCTGAGGTTGATGCGTAGGGCTTAGATTTTTTAAAGCCTGCTCTATTTTACTATCTACGGTAATCTCATTCTGTAATTTATAAATACTGGCCTTAATTGCAAAAACAGGCTCTGCGTAACTGGGGTTTATAAAAAACAGTGAACTGATGAGCACTAAAATAGCGCTAGTAAATTTATTCGGCATATTATATCTCCTTATTAAAATCAAATTGAGCATACCTTATATTTTGTTAAATTTAATATAAGCTATTAATATTCATAATATTCTTTATATTAATAAGCATGAATATACGCTTTTAGACTATTTATAAATACTAATTTTAGCGATAATAAAACGCTTAACTAATCAAATAAGAGCAGAGGGTATGCAAGCGTTAGGAATGGAGTTAAAACGCCTTAGAGCAAATAAAAAGTGGACTCAGGCTTATGCAGCGCGTGAAATTGGAATTCAACAGTCGTACCTTTCAAAGCTTGAAAATGGACAGTTTATCCCCTCAACTGAGGTAATTGAAAAGCTTAAACTTTGCTATGGCGAAGGCTGTATTGATAAATGCCTACCTATAAGTTCAGCGATAGATAAGCCCTCAAACATCACTTTAATTATGTGCCTGACTTTATTTATATGTGGGCTGATAGCGTGGTTATGTGCAACATATGAAATTTTTTATCCACAAACCTACTTTACCTATCAAGCAAAGCTAGGTGACTTTTTAGCATTTAACGTCACTCAGCAATACCAAGGCGAACGCTTTATTGAGGGGGATGTGACCTATCAAATTGTAGGTGAAAGGCAAGTCAGTCGAATCGAGAACCGCTTCCTAGTGGTAGGCTCTGCCGTGTGCATATTAATATCTATTGTTGCAGCTTTACTCTCGCAAAGGCATAGGTTTGGTAAATTATAGAGCTGTTATTTAGTTGTTCTTGGCAATTACTCCAGTATTACTCTACCTGAAACATCTATACAGTCGTACATCAGAAATTTTAATCTGTCGCTATAAATGCCTAATAACTTAACACGATTGGTATTATTTTCGATTAGAATTAGGACTATTACGTATTCGTGGCGTGCTTTTTTTCAAGTGTTCTAGTCTCAACCCAAGCTACGGCGCTTCACTTCACTGCGAGCAGCTAACGACTGAAAACTTCAAACTTACAGCCTTTTTAAACGCAAACAAAAAGCCCCGGCTAATGCCAGGGCTTTTTTACAAAACTTACTTAATTTAAAAATTAAGCTTGTTTTGGACTAGAAACAACGTCTACTAAAGTCCAAGATTTATTCTTAGAAATTGGTGCGCATTCACGGATAGTAACTACGTCACCCGCTTTTGCTGTGTTGTTTTCGTCATGTACGTGTAGCTTAGTAGTACGTTTGATGAATTTCCCATAGATTGGGTGCTTCACGTAACGTGCGATAGCAACAGTGAAAGATTTTTCCATCTTGTCGCTTACTACACGGCCTTGAAGAGTACGAATTTTATCGCTCATTATTGACCTGCCTTCTGGTTAATAATTGTTTTTACACGCGCGATATCGCGACGTACTGTTCTTAGCGTGTGTGTCTGAGCTAACTGACCAGTGCTTGCTTGCATGCGCAGGTTAAACTGCTCACGAAGAAGTCCTAGAAGTTCAGCATTTAGCTCTTCTACGCTTTTGTCTTTTAGTTCGCTTGCTTTCATCACATTACCGTCCGAGTTACGAAAGTTGTTTTGAATGGCAGTTTACGAGCTGCAAGGTCAAACGCTTCACGAGCAAGCTCTTCAGAAACACCTTCCATTTCGTAAAGTACTTTACCAGGCTGAATTTCAGCAACCCAATATTCAACAGAACCTTTACCTTTACCCATACGAACTTCAAGAGGCTTTTCTGTGATCGGCTTGTCAGGGAAGACACGGATCCAGATTTTACCTTGACGTTTCACGTGACGCGTCATAGCACGACGAGCTGCTTCGATTTGACGAGCAGTCATGCGGCCACGACCAGTAGCTTTCAAACCGAAAGTACCGAAGCTTACTTTGTTACCGTTTTGCGCTAAACCGCGGTTGCGGCCTTTGTGCATTTTACGGAATTTTGTACGTTTTGGCTGTAACATTACTCGCTACCTCTACTTAGCACTTTTCTTGGCTTTCTTTGGTGCGCGTTTAGCTGGCTTCTCTTGCTCTTGTACTAGTGGTAAACCACCAATAACTTCGCCTTTGAAGATCCAAACTTTAACACCAATGATACCATAAGTGGTTAAGGCTTCAGAAGTTGCGTAGTCGATATCAGCACGAAGAGTATGTAGAGGTACACGACCTTCACGATACCATTCTGAACGTGCGATTTCTGCGCCGCCAAGACGACCGCTAACTTCAACTTTGATCCCTTTAGAACCGATGCGCATTGCATTTTGTACCGAACGCTTCATAGCGCGACGGAACATAACACGACGCTCTAGCTGAGAGGCAATGCCGTCTGCTACTAGTTGTGCATCTAACTCTGGTTTACGTACTTCAGAAATATTAATCTGAGCAGGTACACCTGCGATCTTAGTTACCGCTTGACGTAGCTTTTCAACGTCTTCGCCTTTTTTACCGATAACAACACCCGGACGAGCCGTGTGAATTGTTACGCGGATCGATTTTGCTGGACGCTCAATAACGATTTTAGACACAGAAGCCGCTTTTAATTCCTTTGTAAGGAAAGTACGTACTTTGTGATCGCCAAAAAGCTGATCAGAGAAATCTTTAGAACTCGCGTACCAGGTAGAAACCCAAGGTTTAGATATACCTAGGCGAATACCAGTAGGATGAACTTTTTGTCCCATTACTTATACTCCTAGCTATCTGAAACCACAACAGTGATGTGGCTTGTACGCTTAAGGATGCGGTCTGCGCGTCCTTTAGCACGTGGCATAATACGTTTCATTGTAGGACCATCGTCCACAAAAATCGTAGTTACACGAAGCTCATCAATGTCAGCACCTTCGTTATGCTCTGCGTTAGCAATAGCAGACTCAAGTACTTTTTTAACTAATACAGCCGCTTTTTTCGGGCTGTACGCCAGGATTTCTAGAGCGCGATCGACAGGTAGTCCGCGGATCTGATCTGCAACTAGACGAGCTTTTTGCGCCGAACCAGAGGCGAATTTATGTTTAGCTAATGCTTGCATTTATCATTCCCCTCTTAGCGTTTCTTCGCTTTCTTATCCGCAGCATGGCCACGGTAAGTGCGAGTTGGTGCAAATTCACCTAGTTTGTGACCGATCATTTCGTCAGAAACGAAAACTGGTACATGCTGGCGACCATTATGGACAGCAATGGTCAATCCGATCATGTTAGGTATGATCATTGAACGACGGCTCCAAGTTTTAATTGGCTTCTTTTCACCGCTTTCCAAAGCTTTCTCTACCTTCTTCAGCAAGTGTAGGTCTATAAAAGGACCCTTCTTGAGAGAGCGTGGCATGGCTATTCCTCAATATTACTTAGTACGACGACGTACTATAAATTTATCCGTACGCTTGTTCTTACGCGTCTTAGCACCTTTAGTAGGCTTACCCCATGGAGACACAGGATGACGACCACCAGATGTACGACCTTCACCACCACCGTGTGGGTGATCAACCGGGTTCATGGCAACACCACGAACTGTCGGACGAATACCACGCCAGCGATTTGCACCTGCTTTACCAAGTGAACGAAGCATATGCTCAGCATTGCCTACTTCACCTAGCGTTGCACGACAATCAGATTGTACTTTACGTACTTCGCCAGAACGAAGACGTAATGTTACGTATTGACCATCACGCGCAAGGATTTGAACGTATGCACCAGCAGAACGTGCGATTTGAGCACCTTTACCTGGTTTTAATTCTACGTTGTGAACAGTCGAACCTACAGGCATGTTACGCATAGGTAATGCATTACCAGGCTTGATTGGTGCATCAACACCAGACTGGATTGCATCGCCAGCTTTTAAGCCTTTAGGTGCGATAATGTAACGACGCTCACCGTCTGCATATAATACAAGAGCGATGTTTGCGCTACGGTTTGGATCATATTCCAAACGCTCAACAGTGGCTGGAATGCCATCTTTAGTACGTTTAAAATCGATTAAACGGTAATGATGCTTATGACCACCACCGATATGACGAACCGTAATACGACCATTGTTATTACGACCACCTGATTTAGAGTTTTTCTCTAATAGTGGTGCGTAAGGTTTACCCTTATGTAAATCTGGGTTAACCACTTTAACTAGGTGACGACGACCCGCAGAAGTTGGTTTACACTTTTGAAGTGCCATAATTCTAACTCCCCTTATTACTCGGCGCCGCCGACAAAGTCTAGCTCGCTACCTTCTTTAAGAGTAACGTAAGCTTTCTTCCAGTCGCTACGACGACCGAAACGCATGCCAGTACGTTTTGTTTTACCCTTAACGTTAAGTGTGCGAACACCCGTTACTTCTACTTCAAAAAGCTTCTCAACTGCTGCTTTAATTTCAGCTTTAGTTGCGTCATTTGTTACTTTAAAAACAATAGTATTGTTTTCTTCAGCAGCAATTGTGCTTTTTTCAGAGATATGTGGAGCAAGGATCACTTTTAAAAGACGTTCTTCACGGATCATGCTAGCGCCTCCTCAAGTTGCTTAACAGCAGCAGCTGTAATAAGTACCTTGTCGAAAGCAATTAAGCTTACAGGATCGATACCAGCTACATCACGCGTGTCAACCTTGTACAGGTTACGTGCCGATAAGAAAAGATTTTCATCTACTTCTTCAGTCACGATAAGAACATCTTTAAGCTCAAGTTCTTTAAGCTTAGAAACTAGTTCTTTAGTCTTTGGTGCTTCAAGACCAAAGCTTTCAACAACGATTAAACGCTCTTGACGAACTAATTCAGATAAGATGCTTTTGATCGCACCGCGGTACATTTTACGGTTTACTTTTTGGCTGTGGTCTTGTGGTTTAGCTGCGAAGCTAACGCCACCTGAACGCCAAATTGGACTACGGATTGTACCAGCACGTGCACGGCCAGTACCTTTTTGAGCCCATGGTTTTTTACCACCACCGCTTACTTCAGAACGTGTCTTCTGAGCACGAGTACCTTGACGAGCACCTGCTGCGTATGCAACAACTACTTGGTGTACTAATGCTTCGTTAAACTCACGTCCAAAAGTAGCTTCAGAAACTTCAAGAGCGCCAGAAGCGTCTTTAATTGCTAATTCCATCACTAAATCTCCAGGACTTATGCTTTAACAGCTGGTTTAACGATAACGTCACCGCCGATAGCGCCAGGTACTGCACCTTTAACTAAAAGCAAGTTACGCTCAGCGTCAACGCGAACTAGTTCTAAGTTTTGAGTCGTTACACGCTCAGCACCCATATGACCGGCCATTTTCTTACCTTTAAACACCTTACCAGGTGATTGGTTTTGACCGATTGAACCAGGAGCACGGTGAGATAGAGAGTTACCGTGAGTAGCGTCTTGCATGCTGAAATTCCAGCGCTTAACACCACCTTGGAAACCTTTACCTTTAGAAGTACCGGTTACGTCAACTTTGTTGATTTCGTTGAATAATTCAACAGTAAGCTCAGCGCCTACTTCAAAATCGCCTTCACCACCATTTAGGCGGAATTCCCACAGACCGCGACCCGCTTCAACACCAGCTTTAGCGAAATGACCCGCTGCTGCTTTGTTTACACGGCTTGCTTTTTTAGTGCCTGCGGTTACTTGAAGCGCGTTATAACCGTCTGTTGCGTCAGATTTGATCTGAGCAATGCGGTTAGGAGTCGCTTCGATAACTGTCACAGGGATAGATACACCATCTTCAGTGAAGATACGTGTCATACCCACTTTACGACCGACTAGACCTAATGCCATTTTCCTATAACCTCTCTAATCTTTCGATTAACCCAGGCTGATTTGAACATCAACACCAGCAGCAAGATCTAAACGCATTAATGCGTCAACAGTCTTGTCAGTTGGTTCTACGATGTCGATCAGACGTTTATGGGTGCGGATCTCGTACTGATCACGCGCATCTTTGTTTACGTGCGGTGAAGTTAGTACAGTAAAACGTTCAAAGCGTGTAGGTAGTGGGATTGGACCACGTACTTGTGCGCCTGTGCGTTTCGCAGTTTCCACGATTTCCGCCGTTGATTGGTCAATCAAACGGTGGTCAAAAGCTTTTAGGCGAATACGAATGCGTTGATTTGACATTCTTAAACCTCAATATAAAGAGCATTTAAAGAGCATAAAAAAACGACCGAAACAATCTTAATAATTAAGATGCCGGTTGTTGATTTATATCTACGATGAGTTCCAAATCGGAACTCCTGTTTATTAGCTTGAAATCCAAGCTTAATTTATCCCTTCAAGTTCCAGAGGAATCTTGAAAGCCTGCGTATTATAGTGATATTGGTGATAAATGCAACAACTAATTGCAAATTAATTACGGGTGTAAGGCTGCCCAAATAACCGCCACTGGTTATTTATAGCTATAATTGAACTGCTCAGCGCCAAATTAGTCTTATGTTTATAATTTAACCGATTACGCAAATTACAGGATTTTATAGATATTATGGTATCCTATGCGCTAATTTTGCTTTTAATACTCTCAATATGGTGAGTCGATGCGTTTATTAAATTATTGTTTGAATTTTCTTACTAGCTGCGTAAGCCGTGTTTTGGTAAAAAGTAAGGTCCTTCCCCAAAGCCCAATAGAACAATATGACCTTAATCCTGAACACCCTACTTTTTATATAGTACGTTTAAATTCGCGTTTCGATTTAGCTGCGCTTACTAATGTATGTAAAAAGCATGGTTTGCCTAACCCATGCGAATATCAAACGTTAGGGAGCCAAGAGTTGGCACGCTTTATTGGTATAAAAAATCCGCCGCCTTTATTTGGCGATACCGCTAAACCGACCGCCGCTTTATCACAAGGTAAGCAAATAGTTGAACATTTATTAAATAGCGGGCAAAAGAATGTACAAGTGGTGCCGGTAACTATTTTATGGGGGCGCGACCCAGGTAAGGAAAAGCCAGGTATTCGTACCTTAATTACCCACTCTCTTACGCCTAGTTGGTTTAGAAAATTTTTCGTTGTGCTTTTTTCTGGGCGCGATAACTTTATTCGCTTTAGCCAGCCACTCGATTTATCACTTATCGTGAACGAAAAAGCCGACGTAAATGAGCTACCACAAAAACTATTGCGTGTTGCTCGGGTGCACTTTAAACGTCAAAAACTGGCCGCTACGGGCCCTAAAATGCCCTCGCGCGAGCAATTATTTAACTCACTTTTGGCTTCGCCGACAATAAAAAAAGCAATTCAAGATGAAGCAAAGTCAAAAGGAATAAGCCAAACAGAAGCCCGCCAAAACGCGTTAAAACTACTAGATGAAATTGCCGCTAATTACTCTGAGGCAATGATACGTGTAGGCGACAGAATTTTAACGTGGCTGTGGACTAAGCTTTATAACGGTATAGATATAAAATACACCGAGCAAATTCATGAGCTAACAAATAAGGGTCACGAGATAATCTATATGCCGTGTCATCGCAGCCACATGGATTACTTGTTACTTACCTATGCTATATACCATCAAGGTTTGGTGCCGCCGCATATTGCCGCGGGCATTAATCTAAACTTTTTCCCTGCAGGTGGTATTTTTCGCCGCTCAGGGGCGTTTTTTATACGCCGCTCGTTTGCCGGTAATAAACTTTACTCAGCCGTATTTAAAGAGTATTTAAGCCAGCTATTTATTAAAGGTTACTCAGTTAAGTTTTACACTGAAGGCGGGCGCAGCCGCACTGGCCGATTACTACCGCCAAAAACCGGTATGCTCGCCATGACATTGCAAGCAATGCTACGCGGCATAGACCGCCCGGTTTCTATTGTGCCGGTATACATTGGCTATGAGCATGTAATGGAAATCAATACCTACTTAAAAGAGCTTGCCGGTAAAGATAAAAAAGGCGAGTCCATTTTTGGTATTTTTAAAGCCATTAAAAACCTTAAAAATTACGGCCGTGGTTACTTAAACTTTGGCGACCCTATTTCTATAAACCAATACTTAAACGACAACCAACCTGATTGGCGCGATGCAATACACCCTACCGATGTGCAAAAGCCGCAATGGCTAGGCCCTCAAGTAGCCGCATTGGCCGACCAAGTAATGGTAAAAATTAATAATGCCGCAGCACTTAACGCTGTGAATTTACTGGCTATGATTTTGCTAGTTAACGACAAACACGCGTTAAGTAAGCCTAAGCTATTAGCGCAACTAGATTTTTACTTACGCCTACAACGCGATGCAAGCTATAGCGATAAAGTCACCGCCCCCGATGAAACACCAGAGCAGCTATTAACGCACGCCATTAAGCTTAATAAGTTTGATGTTATTAGCGATGAATTTGGCGAAATTATTGCAATTAACGATAAAGAAAAAACCCTGTTTAACTATTATCGTAATAATATTTTGCACTTATTTGCTGTGCCAAGCCTTATTGCTTTGCACTTATTTAAGCAACACAGTAGTACGGTTGAGCAATGCCAAAAGCTTGTTTCGGCTTTTTACCCTCTGTTTGCAAAAGAATGGTATTTACAGCCGCTAGATGAAAACTACATAAGCCGTATTTTGGCTAACTTTAGCGATCAAAACTTAATTGAGCTTGATGGCGATACCATTCATGTTACTAACACGAATGATTCATTAGCCAAACTTGAAATGCTAGGTAGGTCGCTTAGCTTTACGTTGCAACGTTATGCCATTGTTGTGGGCTTTATTCAAACCAGTAACGGAATTGAAAAAGCCGAACTGGAACGTGAAAGCCAAGTACTGGCAAACCGTTTAGGCACCTTACACGGCATTAAAACCCCGGAGTTTTTTGATAAAAAAGTACTGGTAAGCTTTATTGATAATTTACGCGGTGAGCTGCTAATTACTGAAGGTGAAAATGGTATTCACGGTAGTACACAACTGTGTGAAATATACATGTACTTAAAAACCTTATTACCTGCACGTATATGGCAATCGGTTAGCGACATAGTGCAAGATCAATGTAATTAGCGAGTTGCTGTAATTTAAGCTCTAATTAAACACCATTAAAAAAGCCTCAACATTTAACATGTTGAGGCTTTTTTGTACGTTTAGTTATTGAACAACAATGCTACATAGAGACGCTTACCTCTTGGCAAAACCTTTAGCGAAAACACTGCTAATTTGCGCTTAACAGCCAGTCTATTGCCAGTAAGTCTAATAAAATTAACGCTGGCGCATCACCCCTTCTTGAATCGTTGATGCGACTAAATTACCTTGGCGGTCAAAAAACTGGCCTCTTACCAAGCCTCGCCCAGAACTAGCACTTGGGCTGTCTATGGTATATAAAATCCAATCGTCCATTCTAAATGGGCGGTGGAACCACATAGCATGGTCAATCGTTGCCACTTGCATATTTGGCTGCATAAACGATACGCCATGAGGCTGTAATGCCGTAGGTAAAAACTCAAAGTCAGAGGCATACGCTAATAAGTAATTATGAATGCGTTGATCGTCGGGCATATCGCCATTGGCTTTAATCCAAATGTGCTTTACGGGCTCAATAACCTCTGGCTTAAATGGGTTATGAAAAGTAACCGGACGCATTTCAATGGGCATTTCGCGTATAAACTTATTACGGATCACCTCGGGTATGTGGTGGGCGTTTTCTTGATAAAACTCAAGCGACGAGCGAAGCTCCTCTGGTGGCGGTACATTAGGCATGGTTGCTTGATGCGATAAGCCTTCTTCTTCACCCTGAAACGACGCAGTCATATAAAAAATAGGTTTACCGTATTGAATAGCGCTTACTCGGCGGGTGCTAAAGCTTTTACCATCGCGGATGGTTTCTACGTCGTAAACAATCGGTTTTGCGGCGTCGCCGGGGCGTAAAAAGTAAGAGTGTAATGAATGAACAACACGTCCTTTTGGTAGCGTTTCTTTTGCAGCAGACAATGCCTGCCCCATTACTTGGCCACCAAATACCGCTCTAAACCCTAAATCTTGGCTTTGCCCACGATATAAACCTTGTTCAATTTCTTCAAGTGACAATAACGATAATAAATCATCTAATACTTGGCTCATTTGCTGTTCTCTCAATCCCCAGATAAGCTAATGATACTATACAATGCAGCTATGTAAATCTAACTAAATGAGTAACGCTATGAATTATTGGCTATTTAAAACTGAGCCCGATGCTTTTTCGATTGATGATTTAAAAACAGCGCCGCAACAAACCACCCTGTGGGAAGGCGTGCGTAATTATCAGGCACGTAACTTTATGCGTGACGATATAAAATTGGGTGACTTAGTATTTATTTACCACTCTAGCTGCAAACAAGTAGGCGTTGTGGGTATAGCCACTGTTACTAAAGAAGCCTACCCCGACCCAACTCAGTTTGATTTAAATAGTGACTATTACGATGCGAAAGCCACGCCCGACAAGCCACGCTGGTTTGTAGTTGAAGTAACCTATAAAAGCCATTTAAACAAACGCGTAAGCTTAAAAGACATTAAAGCTAACGAGGCGATTAACGAATTAGCCCTTAAAAAAGCAGGTCGCCTTTCGGTAATGCCTGTCACACAAAACGACTGGGAGCAAATAATAGCCATGAGCAATTAAGCTCATTAAGCAAATATCAAGCTGTAATAGTAGCTAATCATTAACGGGCTAAAGCTTGGCTATGTTTGACCTCATTTGGCCGTGTTTGATACGATCCCCCGCGAGTTATAATTGGGGGATTAATGAAACTACTGTATTGGTTAGATGAATGGTTAACGCTTTGCCGTGATGAACAACAAACTAAGCTGCCTATGTGTGGCGGCGACCTACTCGGCGATGTGTATGTAAAATACGAATTTGTTGATTTAAATAAGCCCCTGCTTTTTACTTTTTCCCCCGCGGGCACCAATGTCCAAGAACACGACCTAACCGATGACTTTGCCCCTTGGGGCTATCACTTGGCGCAAAAACAAAATGTTAATGTTATTTCGTTCCAACATTTAGGCAAAAGCAATTGGTTTAGAAGCCGTAATTTAATCTTCTTTTTGGAGCAGTTATCAAGCTTACTTACACCGTTTAAGTGCCGCTTAGGCTATGGCCTTAGTCGCGGTGGTTTTGCTGTTGGCGCGTTTGCAAAATTACTTAAATTAGATCAGGTTTTATTTTTTCATCCTGTTAGCACCAAAAACACCGAAACAGTTCCGTGGGATACCCGCTCCAGCACAGAGCTTGCGCAGCAATTTGATTGGCAAAGTGAGTATAACGACCTCGATTTAGGCCATGCTAAGGGGTATATAATTTATGACCCCACCAATAAAATAGACCGCCTACATGCTAAGCGGTACCCACAACTGACTCATTTAAGAGTGTTTGGCATGGGCCACGGTACCCACGCAAGCTACCTCACTAAGTTTGGCTTTTACAAACAGGTGGCTGTTGACTTTATACGCCACCAGCAGATTGATATAGCGCAGTTTCGTTTGCAAACCAAAACTTTGCGCTTAAAAGAAGAGTATTATCAAAGCCTAAATAAGGCAAATGCGAGTTCGCCTCACCGCTTGGCATTGTTAAGTACAGCACATCAAATTTTAGCAGATGAAAAAGAAGTGCATGTGCAAGAACATCAGGCCAAAATAGATATTCAGCCGTTAATAGATGTCGCACTTAAACATCAAGATGAACACCCAAATGATGCTATTCAGTTATTAGAAGTTGCCCAACAAATAGTGCCAGATGATCCGCTGGTTGAGCACAAGCTCAAGCAGCTAGAATAGACCTATGACGGTTTATTCTTCTTTCTTTTTTTGTGACCATGCTTGGGCACAATCGTAAAATACATAAAAAGCCCCAACCACGAAAAAATAATTACGCCTAATAACCAGCCGTTTTTTTCGTGGCCTTGAGTGCGCTTACTATTAACCACTATCACCACGGGTAATATATAAGCGCTTAAAATAATTATTAAAAATACTACTTCATTCATTATTTAACCTAAGCCTTGGTTATTTGGCCAAGCTTTGCCAATCTACTTCATTTGTTAGCACACGTTCAAGGGCAATGTAGTGCAGGATATCGCCCGCATTTACCTTGTAATCAAGTGGCGGATTTAAATCCATATTTTGTGCACTTAAGTTATGCGCCACCCCTAACAAAATAGCATTATAGTCATGCTTAAAATGATGAAATAAAGTGCCAAACTCCATCTCTTCGCATTCACTTGGAATAGCTAGGCTAAACTGCGTGTCGCCGTGCAATGTAGATAATAGCTCTTCTTGTACTCGACTCGAGCCTGGGTCTTGCATTGAGCGTACTAAAATCTCAGCCGACTTAGCGCTACTACACTCCACATTTTGGCAATGCTCAAGCAACATATCGACCTTGGTTTCATCTAAAAAGTGCGCACTAATATGGCACTCATCTTTAACTAAACGGCTAATACGCAGTGCCGTTGTAAATGTTTGGTCGTCATCTTGCCCATCAATAATAACTTTGTCGGCACGGTTAATAGCTACGCGCTCAAGCTCTTCTAAATCGGTAAAACTTGTTAGGCGGGCAAAGTCGACATTTTCGTTAGTTAAAAATGGGTGATCCATTTGCTCAGTCACCGCCAACAAAATACGGCGGTCGGTACGTTTGGTATCGGCCAGGATATAATCAATCATTTTTTTTGTTCGGGTATCGTGCCAACCAAAAATAATAATGTGGTTGTTACTGTGAGCAAAGTTTTTATCACCAGTCATAGCGCGCCTAATTAAGTAAGTCACTGTTTGCCCTGTTTTTCCTAACAGAACGCCAAATAAAGCTAATCCAAACGGAATTTGTATTAAAGCCACTACCCAACGCCCCAGCTCGCTGGTTGGGCTAAAATCGCCGTAACCCACTGTTGAGGTAGTTACTGTGTAGTAGTAAAAAAAGGTCGTAAACGAGGTAAGCGCTTGCTCATTTGCAATAAATAGCAGCCCCCAAGTCACTAACATATGAGCAAGTATTGCAAGCACCACGGCTTGCCAGCTCAGCTGATCGATATGAGCACGAACAAGTAGCGCTAGCCTCTTAAATATTACCGGCATGATACAAAATCTTTGTTAGTAAATTATCTATAAACAGTACGTTACTGTAAGCCATGCTTTTAAGCAACGTTTAAGCCTTTAAGTAAGGCCTGTTACCCTTTTAGGATTAAATTTTGTTCAACCTATAAGATACTCAGACCCTAAAATATAAGACTAAATGCGGGTTTGCTAATGTGCTAAGAGCATGATTAATTATAATAAGACTAAAAAACACACAGACACATTATGCTTAATAAAATTGCCACACCGTTTACCAAATTAGTAGAGCGCTACTTACCTGACCCTTTTATATTTGTCATATTGCTGAGCTTAATTACTTTACTCTCTGCCAGTATTTTTACCCCCGCAACACATATTGAAGTTATTAACGCATGGGGGAGTGGTTTTTGGAACCTGCTTAGCTTTGCCATGCAAATGCTATTAGTGCTGATTACAGGTTACATGCTAGCAAGCACGCCCATTATCAATTCGTTATTAAACAAACTGGCGGTGCTTGCTAATTCAGCGCCAAAAGCGATTATTTTAGTCACGCTTATTTCGCTATTAGCCAGCTGGCTTAATTGGGGGTTTGGCTTAGTTATTGGGGCTTTATTTGCCAAAGCAATTGCAAGGCAAACACAGGTCGATTACCGCCTATTAGTTGCCAGTGCTTATTCTGGCTTTGTGGTGTGGCATGGCGGCTTAGCAGGCTCAATTCCGCTTACGATTGCTACCGAAGGGCACTTTTCACAAAATAGCATTGGCATAATTAGTACCGAGCAAACCCTGTTTGCTGGCTTTAACATAGCCATACTTATTGGCTTATTTATTATTATGCCGTTGGTTAACCGCTACATGCTACCCAGTGATAAAAACAGCGTATATGTAGACCCAGCACTTATTAAAGAGCCCCCGCCCGTACATGAAAAAATTACTCGCCCTGCTCAGCATTTAGAACACACAAAGCTGCTTGGCATTTCGATTGGTTTACTTGGCCTTTGCTATTTAGGGTATTACTTTATAGTTGCAGGCGGTAGCCTAAACCTAAACAGCATTATTGCTGTGTTTTTGTTTTTAGCCATTACCTTGCACCAAACACCCCATAACTTGCTTAATAGCTTGCAACAAGCAATTCCCAGCGGGGCGGGTATTGTCATTCAATTTCCGTTTTACGCAGGTATTATGGCTGTGATGGTCGACAGCGGTTTAGCGCAGCAAATATCGCGTGGTTTTATTGCCGTAGCAGATGCCGATAGCTTGCCATTTTTTAGCTTTATAAGTGCAGGGCTTGTTAATATGTTTGTACCTTCTGGTGGCGGCCAATGGGCAGTACAAGCACCTATTGTTATACCCGCAGCGCAAGAGCTGGGCGCCGATATATCACGTGTTGCTATGGCTGTTGCGTGGGGCGATGCGTGGACCAATTTAATTCAACCCTTTTGGGCTTTACCGGTATTAGCCATTGCAGGGTTAAAAGCGAAAGACATTATGGGGTTTTGTGTAGTGCAGTTATTTGTAACGGGGGTATTTATATCGCTAGTGCTGAGCTTTTACTAACCCTTAATAACGCGCAGTATTTAGGTATACTGCGCGTATAGCGATTAGCTTGATAAAATCGTCATCGGCAGGCTCAGTATTGGGTTTTCTGAATCTGCAAAGTGCATCATTACTGCCACATGGCCTGCAACTACAATAGCGTACATAGCGGCTGAAAAACCTTGGCCGTATTTATCAAGCGGCAATAAATGCGAGTAATGTCGACCGCGCCATTCAAATACGATTTCCAGTGCGCCCACAAACAAAAAGAATACCAGTAACATTAAACCAAATGTATAACTAAGCCATAAGCCAAATAACACGCCCAATAAGCACACACTTAAACCGACCCAAGATCGCATTGAAAAACTGATACTTTTTAACACATGTCCGCCATCAAGCGGTAAAATAGGCAAAAGGTTAAACAAATTCAATAAGGCACTGAGTACTGCAACGCCGGCAAATATGTCCATTTCGGTGGCGTAATATAAAACCACACCTAGCACTGAGGTAAACAAACCAAACGCTGGCCCCATAAGGGATATAACTACATCTTGCCAGCGTGTTGTTATTTTATCGTCACTTACAGCCAATCCGCCTACAAAGGGAATAAGGTAAATACCCTTGGTTTTTATGCCAAAGTATTTCATGGCTCTAACGTGTCCGTACTCATGTACCACTAAACAGGCAATTAGCATTAGTGCAAATTCAATACTAAATAACCAGGCATAGCCGGCAACCGATGCACTCGCTAAAGCCACTTTAATTACTTTTGCACTTTTAAATAATTTAAAGCCCAGTGCCGCTAGCCCTAAAAAGCCTTTTTTGGGCTGGCTATTTACTGGCGCAGGCAAAGCTAGTTCAGTAGCAAACACACCATCAACAAATAACGATAAAGACTGCTCATGAACATGTGAGCTATCAATCCCTATTTGCTTATTATTTAAAGTAAATTCAGCGTAATGCTCTTTGGGTGTTGTAAAGCTTATGGCCTGTTGATTATGAAATATTTGTACTATTTTATGCCCAGATACCATTAGCGTTAATGGTTGCTCTGCAAGCATGAGATCGATTTTTATCATGACTAAAACCAGTTAAAACAATGGCGCTAGTATACCGATGAATTTAAAAAACACGAATTGCCTTAAACCATAAGCGCAAAAGCACTTAGAAGATAAAAAATAATATAAAACTAAGCTGACAAAAGGCTGATCAGGCGCTATTTTTACAGTACTAATATATTAAGCAGTTACAAGGATAGAGCATGTCGATTTCGGTACCCAATATTTTAGTTGTGGATGACTCAAAGGCGATTTTAATTGTTATGGAGGCCATTTTAAATGAGCTAGGAGTCTCGAATAAAGTTACAAAATGCCTGAGTGCTCAGCAAGCGCTAACTCACGTAACCGACGATATAAACTTTTACGATATTGTATTTACAGACTTAAACATGCCTGAAATGGATGGTATGGAGTTTATAAGAAAACTAGGCGAGCTTAATTTTACAGGCGCAGTAGTTATAATTTCGGAGATGGATCATAAGGTTATTAACCTAGCTGCCAATTTAGCGCGCCATAGCAATATTCATTTAGTCGCAAATTTAGCTAAACCCGTGCAACTTAGCCAAGTAAAAACCGTTTTACAAAAAGCAAAACACTTAGCAGTACATACCGACCTTTCTCATGCCTCTATTTCAGAAAAAGCATTGCATGAGGCAATCAATTTAAACGAGATAATCCCTTACTATCAGCCAAAAATAAATTCTCAAACCAGTGAAATAGAAAGTATTGAGGTGCTAGCGCGCATCGTTAAAACGCACACTGGCGAAATCATCTCGCCCAATCGGTTTATTTCGTTATCGGAGCAATCGGGGTTAATTAATCAAATTACCTTTAGCTTATTTGAGCAAGCCACCAGCGACTTAAAAGCTATACGTACAAACATTGCTGCGCATCTAAAACTGGCTTTTAACCTATCTCCCACGCAACTAGATGATTTAAGCTGCCCCAACAAGCTGATGCTTATACTGCAGCTCAATGAGCTATCACCTAGTGATATAATTTTAGAGATTACCGAGCAACATGCGCTGTCTAGCCTTTCTCAGCTAGAAACCTTAAACAGATTAAGAATGCATGGCTTTGGCATATCATTGGATGACTTTGGTGTAGGTTTTACCAACATGAACCAGATTAAGCGCCTGCCTTTTACTGAAATAAAAATTGACCGTACACTTATTAGTAATATTGAAACAGATCAGTTTTCGCAAGTGGTGGTCAGCTCACTGGTTGATATTGCCAGCCAAGAGCAATTAGCTCTTGTGGCCGAAGGCGTAGAGCGCGCCGAAGAATCGCTCTACTTAAAAAACTACCGCACTAATTTAGCCATGCAAGGATTTTTGTTTACCTGCCCTAAAGCCAAAGACGATTTTATAGAGTGGGCACTAAACTGGGTAAATACGACGGGGGGCACAATTAAACGCTAACCTTCAACCCCGTCGTAATTATTTATTATCTCGGGGCGTGTCGTCATCTTCACTAACTATGTGCTCGCTGCTTGCTAAACGCTGGCGCCAGCGCTGCTTGGCAACCATGCGCATATTGGTCGATTGGTCGCGCTCATCAACAATTTCAAGCCCCATAAGGGCTTCTATCATATCCTCTAGGGTTACAATGCCTTGAACATCACCGTATTCATCAACAATTAAACATATGTGAGTACGCTGTTTAAGCAAGGTTTGTAGTAGCGATGACACATTATGCCCTTCGGGTACCGTATGAATAGGCTTAACTAATTTGCTAATTTTATAATCGGTACCTAAGCGGTGATAAGCCAACATAATGTCGTTTTTATGCACAAAGCCAATTATGTCATCGGCGTCTTTATCAAACACTAACACGCGCGAGAATGATGACGAGCCGTGCTCGCTCATGTACTGATCGACCGTTAACCCTTTATGCACTTTATACAGCACAGTACGCGGCGTCATTAAGTCGGTTAATTTAGCATGCCTAAAATGTAAAAGGTTGCGGATTATTTCTGACTCATCGGCATGGATTGCCCCTGTTTCGGTGCCTATATCTGCCATGGCTTCTATTTCTTGGCGAATATAAAAAGCCTCATCGTGCTTGGCCCCCATTAAATTAGTAAGCTTTTGAGCAAGCCACACAAATGGTTTTAGCGATATCACTAAAAAGCGTAAAGAATAGGTCACGCTAGGGGTTAAGGCACGCCAATAATTGGCCCCTAAGGTTTTTGGAATAATCTCTGAAAGTACCAATACTAAGAGTGTCATTATGGCAGAGGCAATTCCTACTGCCGCATCTGAAAAAACCACAGCGGCTTGCGCACCCACACCTGCAGCACCGGCGGTATGGGCCACTGTGTTAAGCGTTAGTATTGCAGCAAGCGGTTGATCTACATTATTTTTTAGTTTTTCGAGCTGCTTTGCAAGTTCAGGCTGTTTTTTGCGTAATAGCGCCACATAGCTGGGCGAAATACTTAACAGTACAGCTTCCATTACAGAGCATAAAAAAGAAATAACGATGGCAGCAACCATGTACACAATCAGTAAAGTCACTTTTTCTCCGATGAGTTGAACATATGGGCATGGTAACAATACATGCTATATTTGGCCAAATAACTATCAATAATAGGCACAAATATGAGAATTAGCTCACCTTGGACCACAAAAAATAAATTACTAAAACAAGCAGCTACCTTTTTTGCTCTTGGCAGCTTGAGCTTGACAGCAATAGCAGCCCCGCTTGATAAATCAAATATCGAGTTTATTGGCCCTTTAGGCGAAAACATGCAAGTTAAGCCTTTTCAAACACCGCACGGCCAAGTCATTATTAATAACTTATTAGAGCAGTTGCAACGTAATACGCAAAGTGTGTCTGTATTTGGTAAAAAGCATAGCTGGCAGCCGTTTAATAAAGTAAACGCACTTACTTTAGGTGGCCTACAAGCGCTTAAGTTCAATATTGAAACAACCCGCTATAGCCAAGGCACATTAACTATAAAAGGGATAGAGAACGCACAGTTGTTTATTGATGCCAAGCTTCAAAAAGGCGATAACCACACATACTCTTTATCGTTAACTAATGGCTCTCATAGTGTGATTGTAGTGGCGCAACAAGTGGCTAACTGGAACAACGTTTCTCTCGATTTTGAACCCAAAGCCGACACTGACAACATTACAATTAACACCTCTACAACTAAGCGACTTTCAGCCGAGCAACTTTTTGATGCCCCCACCATTAGTCGACTTTCTTTAGCGCCCGATGCTAAGCAATACGTTACCAGCACGCGCAGCTATTCAAATAAAACAGCTAACCAAGCAAACGTGGTAACTGAGCTTAAAAATAGCCAAAATCAAACCTTGTATCGTTTTGAAGGCCAGCAACCAAGCAATATGGTATGGAGCCCCAATAATCAATTTTTAGTTTATATGCTAGGGAGTGAGCTAAAACAGCTAAACCGTAAAAACCTCAGCATTAAAACATTGGCCAGAGAACTTGAAGGCGCGAGTAATTTTAATTTTTATGATAATAACAGCCTTATTTTTAGCTGGTCTAAAACCCCCGAAGACAACAACAGCTTAACTAAGCACTACAAAGGCCTTCAAGATAGATGGTCATACGCACGCAACGTAAGTCAGCTCTATATGTTAGACACCAACAGCGGCTTAACCAAAGCGCTTAGCCAAGGCCCTATTTCGCATAGCTTTGAAGATGCAAACACTAATCGTGGCAAAGTATTAATGAGCCGCCAAGTTATGGTTATGCAAGCCACCACCCACCCAGAAACTGAACTGGTGGAACTTGACTTACAATCGAATAAAATAACGTCTTTTGGTAAATTTAAAACCTTTAACCATGCAAAGTACGCCAACAAAGATGTGTACGTTGTTGCTGGCCCAGATTTTAAAAATGGCGCAGGCCGTGCCCTTCCAAAAGGGATGTTAGCTAATAATTACGACGGCCAATTGTACTTACTTAGCAATAACGGTAAAAACGTAAAAGCGCTTAGTAAGCAGTTTGACCCCGCTATAGGTGAATTACATGTGCTTGATAACGGCGATGCACTTATAAAAGTAACAGAGCAAGATACCCAGCCTTTGTATTTATATGACTTAAGCAAACAGCGCTTTAAAAAACTGAATACAGGTTTAGATATCGTTGAGCAATTTAGCTACTCGCACGAGAGAAACCCGCAAGTGCTACTAAGTGGTACCACAGCATCCACGCCTCAGCAGCTTAAACGCTTAAATATAAGTAAAAATAAAACAGACCTAATCTGGGACTCTAAGCCGCTTGCCTACGCTAATACACAAATACCGACTCTGGAAGAGTTTAACTTTACAAATAAAGACGGCGTAGAAATTACAGGGCGTGTGTACATACCTACCAACCTAGATAAAACTAAAAAACACCCTGCACTTGTCTATTACTACGGTGGCACCTCACCGGTTACCCGTGGTTTTACAGGGCGCTACCCATTTAACTTGTGGGCAGAAAATGGCTATGTTGTTTATGTATTGCAGCCAACAGGGGCAACTGGCTTTGGGCAAACATTTTCTGCTCAGCACGTTAACGCCTGGGGCGATTATACCGCTAGCGATATAATGCAAGGTACGCAGGCCTTTTTAAAAAAATACGATTTTGTTGATAGCAAAAAAGTGGGTAATTTAGGCGCCTCATACGGAGGCTTCATGACCATGCTACTTGCCACCAAAACAGACATGTTTAGTGCATCTATTGCGCATGCGGGTATATCAAACTTAACCTCGTATTGGGGCGAAGGTTGGTGGGGGTATTTATACTCAGGCGAAGCATCAAAAAATAGCTTTCCGTGGAATAACGCTTCACTTTATAGCGATCACAGCCCTGTATTTCATGCCGATAAAGTAACGACCCCTTTACTACTGTTACACGGCGATGGCGATACCAATGTACCTGTTGGCGAAAGCTTAACCATGTATACCGCCTTAAAGCTTTTAAATAAAGACGTAGAACTTATTGAATATAAAGGCGCCGACCATCAAATTTTTGCTCGTGATAAACGCTTTGATTGGTGGAACACCATGCTTGCTTATTTTGATAAACAACTAAAAGGCGAACCACAGTGGTGGGACGCAATGTATTCAGATAAGTAACACAGCGCTCAGCACATTTTTAGCTAAATGTGCTGAGCTTTCTCACATAAACAGCAACCTTAGGTAAGCCGCCTTTTATATCTGAAACATAAAGTTACCGAAAAGTTACACCGCCCCCTTCTCAGCATTTAACGATTGGTGCTACCATACAGAGCTATAAATATACAAAAATAAGTCCTATGGCAATTAACGTTTTATTGGTTGAAGACGACGAGCTACTCGTTAAGCGCATCCAAAATCACTTTACAGACACCGAATTTTCGATAGAAATAGACCCCACAGGTGCCGATGCCCTAAACATAGTTAGGCAACGCGTAAACCTGCGCAGTGCTATTTCTCTTGCCATTATTGATATTGTATTACCCAAGCGTGATGGGTTGCAGCTTGCCAAAGAGCTCAACACTTTGACCGATATTGGCGTGATTGTTTTATCTAGCCGCGACTCTCAAGCCGATCGTATTGCAGGGCTTGCACAAGGTGCTGATGACTATATTTGTAAGCCTGTTGATTTATTAGAACTTGAGCTGCGCATGCGCGCACTTTATAAACGTATTGCAATTAATCAAGACGATGATGAAAGCGAAGAGTTTATAGAATACGCCGACTTTAAGCTCCACCCCGATAACCGCACATTAATTACCTCATCAGGTATTGAATCGCGCTTAACCGAAGCCGAGCACAAAGTGCTAATTTGTTTAATTAGCAACGCAGGCAAAGCAACCTCACGAGAAAAAATATCAGAAGAAATAGGCCAACCAGATTGGAGCCCAAATGACCGTACTGTGGATGTTTTAATTGGCCGTTTGCGTAAAAAACTATACGATGAAAAAGACCAAAAACGCATTGTAACCGTGCGCGGTAAAGGTTATATGCTCTCAATTTAGCGCATTTAAATTTTAAACGCAGAAAAACGCAGCAAGCACCGAGCTTAGCACCTTAAAATGATTAAACATTATTGCGGTTCGGTATTATTTCCAGCAACGTTTAGTTTATTTAGTTAGTTAACTGCGCTAGTAACCGCTCAAAAGCGCGATAGTTTAGCGCCTCTTTTAGCTCTTCTAAACTAATATGCTCTGCACCTTTTAAATCACTAATAGTACGCGCCACTTTAATAACCCTATGGTAAGAGCGCGGCGATAACGACAGCTTTTCGCTAGCGCGTGCTAAAAACTGCAACTCAGCAGGGGCTAAAGTGCAATGTATATTCATTTCTTTATTATTTAATCGTGCATTAACCTTACCTTGGCGCTTTAGCTGTGCACTGTAGGCCGCTTCTACTCGGGCTCTTACTTGGGCGCTGGTTTCTTCAGGCTCGGTACTTTGTAGCTCAACACTTGTTAGTCGCGGCAGCTCTATTTGTAAATCGATACGGTCGATAAACGGGCCTGATACGCGCGATAAATAGCGCATCACTTGGTCAGGTGTTGCTCGCTTATCATTATGACACCCGGTAGGGCTTGGGTTTAGTGCGGCTATAAGCTGAAACTGCGCCGGAAACTCCATTTGCCTTGCAGCCCGAGAAATAACCACCGAGCCGGTTTCCATGGGTTCACGCAGCGAATCAAGTACCTTACGTTCAAATTCCGGAAGCTCGTCCAAAAACAACACCCCGTTATGCGCAAGTGAAATTTCACCCGGTTTAGGGTTTGAAGAGCCACCAACTAAAGCGACTGCCGAGCATGTGTGGTGTGGGTTTCTAAAAGGCCGTTGGCGCCAATTATTTAGATCAATTGATTGGCCAATAATAGAATACAGTGCAGCCGTTGATATTGCCTCATCGTCAGACATGGTTGGCATTATCGTCGCCATACGCTGCGCTAGCATAGATTTACCCGTACCAGGTGGACCTAAAAAAAGTAGGTTATGGCCTCCAGCGGCGGCTATTTCTAGCACTCGCTTAGCACCGGGTTGGCCTTTAACATCACTTAAATCGAGTAAAAAGTCGGGAGACTGGGCGCAATCTGGGTATTCAATATTTAAAGGTAGTGGCTGCTGATTTAATAAATCCCCCCATACTTCTTGTAACGAGTTAACCGCTTTACGCTTAACGCCGTTCACCAAACTTGCGAGGCTATCGTTGGTAAAAGGTAAAAAGCAGCAACGGTTTTGCTCTTTTGCAGCAAGTACAGAAGGCAAAATGGCATTAACTCCCCGCACTTCACCATTAAGGGCAAGCTCACCGTAAAATTCATATTTATGTATATCTGGACACACTACCTGCCCCGAGGCCACTAAAATACCTACGGCAATGGCTAAGTCAAAACGCCCGCCATCTTTAGGTAAATCGGCAGGAGCTAAATTTACGGTAATACGTTGATCAGGGAAACCAAATTGAGAGTTTTCTAGGGCGCTACGCACCCTGTCTTTTGATTCTTTAACTGAGGCCTCTGGCAGCCCAACAATATTAAATGCCGGTAAACCATTACCTAGGTGTACTTCTACAATAACCTCGGGGGCGTTTATACCCACTTGGGCACGAGAGTAAATGCGAGCTAGCGACATTCCTTATCCTAATTAATGGTTTAATTAATTAGTTTAGTCAGAATATTTAAAAACGTGTACTGTGATTTGCCATTTAATAGCCGCAATACGAAGCAATAAGGTGGTTAGCATTGCCATTACCATGGCAAGTTCGGTCGCGAACGCAAAGTGAATTCCCAGTGTATAAACTACACCGCCAGCAATACAGGTAATAGCGTATAACTCGCCTTTTAGCAGCATAGGAATTTCGCGAGCAAGCACATCACGGAGCATGCCCCCAAAGCAACCGGTAATTACACCCATAATAATCGCGGTCATATTTGGCATGCCGGCTAGTAAGGCTTTTTGGGTGCCCATTACCGCAAAAAATGCTAAACCAAATGCATCGGCAATTTGTAATGTGTAGTGCGGAATCGACTTTTGCTTGTTAATAAGCCGCGTGGTAATAAATACCGCGGCTAAAATAGCATAAAAAAAACTTTGATCGTGTAACCAAAATACCGGAACATCTAATATGAGATCGCGAACCGTACCGCCCCCAATCGCTGTTACCGCTGCTAATACTACAACCCCAAAACCATCCATTTTCTTTTCGTGTGCGACCAAAGTACCTGTAACAGCAAACACAGCAATACCGATTAAATCAAACCAGTGATAAAGTTCAGTCATGTGTAACAACCCAAAATTATTTGTGCCGTTTTAACACAAACTATACAAAGTTTTAAGTAATAACGTATTTTTAGAGAAGTTTATAATATTTATAGATATTACTTGGGGTATAAATCTAAGAGTGCTTTATAGGGAAAGAAATATAAATTTTAGGCATAAAAAAACACGCCTTAAGCGTGTTGTTTCATTTTATGTATTTCAGTGGTTGCGGGAGCCAGAGCTTATGAAAGGTGAACCGACGACCTTTGCTGGCTAATGGAGAACTGAGACCGACGAGCTATCCGTTTCACTGAATTTCAGGCATAAAAAAACACGCTTTTTGCGTGTCGATTTAATATAACTTATTATTTCAGTGGTTGCGGGAGCCAGAGCTTATGAAAGGTGAACCGACGACCTTTGCTGGCTTATGCAGAGCTGAGCCCGACGAGCTATTCATTTCACTGAATTTTAGGCATAAAAAAACACGCTTTTGGCGTGTCGATTTAATATAACTTATTATTTCAGTGGTTGCGGGAGCCGGATTTGAACCGACGACCTTCGGGTTATGAGCCCGACGAGCTACCAGGCTGCTCCATCCCGCGCCTGAAATATGTATACTTATTTAGCGTTGCTTACATTACAACGTGGCTGCCAACTTCCTAAAGGAAATTGGTTGCGGGAGCCGGATTTAAAACGACTACCTTTGCTGGCTAATGAAGAGCTGAGACCGACAAGCTTTTCTTTAACTAACGTTTTACAGTAACCTCAAACCCCTAAAGGAAATTGGTTGCGGGAGCCGGATTTAAAACGACTACCTTTGCTGGCTAATGAAGAGCTGAGACCGACAAGCTTTTCTTTAACTAACATTTTACAGTAACCTCAAACCCCTAAAGGAAATTGGTTGCGGGAGCCGGATTTAAAACGACTACCTTTGCTGGCTAATGAAGAGCTGAGACCGACAAGCTTTTCTTTAACTAACATTTTACAGTAACC